>CAZWNR010000474.1:0-3618 GCA_964635665.1 uncultured bacterium
GTCTGCGGGGTAGGGCCGGGTGGAGTCTGGGGTGGTGACTTCCCACAGGGTGCCGCGCCGGGTGCGAAGGGAAACGGTGTATTGAGTGGCCCCCTCCACCGGGTTCCATTGCAAGGTGGGGGTGGGGCTAAGCACCAAATCCTGACGCGGGGCAATCACGTAGGGAATAGCCGGATCGCGGCCACCGCGCAGGTCGCCCACGCCAAACTCAGGCTTGAGGGCGGCGGGGGTGCCCGGACAACCATTATTCACCGCCGATACCGTGCCCGCTGGCACCCGCCACTGGCTCTGGCCATTGGGGCAAGACACCATCACTCGGCTGCCCCGGCTGGGCCGCAGAATATCCGGGCCGTAGAGGGCCGTACCGGGGAAAGCGGGCTGAAAGGTGGTGCCCGTGGCCCGCTGTACTTCTACTGAACCCTGGACGGAAATAATCCGGGCTAGGGAAGCCTGGGCCGCACCGGGGAAAAGGGCTAGAGCGGCGAGGGTGAGGGCTGGAATCCAGGGTAGGTGTGGGTGGAGATCCCCCCTGCCCCCCTTGGGAAGGGGGGTAAGATCCGGGCGGTTTTGGGGTGGGGCAAGGGTAGGGCGGTGGGGGCTAGTTGGCATTGGTATCCTCCGTTGGGGTAGATGCAGGTTGGCTGAGGGCTTGGCGGGCCATGCCTTCCCATTCGTCGTGTTCGGGGCGGTTGGCCCATTGCAAGCAGCGAGTCCAAGCCTCTTCGACGGTGGGCAATGGACTGTCCTCGCCTTCAGGGATGGGGACGGCCTCTGGATGGCTTAGCACCTGGGCTAGCAGGCAATAGGCATCGGGGCGAGGTGGGTCGAGATCCTCTCCGATGAGGATGGCTTCCAGTAATGCATTTTCCGCCTCCGGTAGGCGAACCTGATTTAACCGAGCATGACCAAGATTTTTGTACACCACGTATCGCAGTTCAGCGTCTTTCTCCGGGAAGGTCGAGTCACTGAGGGCCGATAGCAGAAGGGTGACGGCGGCCTCGGTTTTGCCCTGTTGCAGATACAGGCGGGCCAGGTTGCTATTGGCAGGTAGGTATCCCCCCTTCACGGCCTTGAGATACTCGGTTTGCGCCTGATCCCACTGCTGATATTCTTCGTACATCACCCCGAGGTTGAACTGGGCCTGGGGATAGTCGGGCCGGAGGCTGGTGGCCTGCCGAAAGTTATTTTGGGCACTGGCCCAGTCGCCTGATTCATAGTGAGCTTCGCCCCGCTGGTTGTAGGCTTTGGCAATGCGGGGCAACCCTAGGGCATGGAACGTAAACAGCCCCACCGTAAACGCTAGGGCCAGGGCAAACTTGATCTTCGCCCAGTGGCGACGGTTGGGGCCACGGCTCGACAGGATCGTTTCCAACAACTGCTGCCCCACCTTGGTGAGAGCACCGCCCCCGGCAAATAGCGTCAGCACCACGGGCACAATCGCCCCCAGAGAACTCCAAACCCCCGGCGCACTGGCGATAAAGCGACTGGCCGTATCCTGGGCCAGGGCGAAGCTGATGGTAAGCAAGGCAATGGTGAAGCCCCCCCACAGCCAACCCAAAGCCTCCTGGGGTGGCTGTGGATCTGGCGGAAACCACCACCAATGGTGTTCCGGCGGATGGACGCTTTTGCGCCAGTTGGGTAGGGCGGATTGGGCACGCCATCGGTCGGTCTGGCGGCCTAATTCGGCATCGGTATTGGCCAAATCTAACCAAAGCTGGGGCGCGAGAACTTGGCCATCAGGCTCATCGGCCAACTGATCAATCAAGTGCTGGACCTTATCTCGGCTGCGCAGGGTGGCTAAAACGGTTTCCTCCTGCCACACGTCCCTCTCCGTCGCCAACTGGCTCATCCAGTGGCGATACTCGGCAATGGCGGTTTCGAGAGGATGGGTGCCCATGGGGGTGATGGGGTGGTGGGGTGATGGGACAGCGGGAGATCCTAGAGTTCTAGCGGAGTTGAAAGGATGGTAGCAGGGATGAGGAGAAAATCTCTGGGATTGAGTTAGCCAGGGGCAACAATTTCAAAGAGTAGGGAAAGGGCAGCTACGGCATTGGCCTCTAGGCGGCGTGGCCCGGAGGGTGGGGGGCTGTCGCTGCCGCTGCGGCGACTGTCGAGGGTGCTGAACATGTCTTGCATGATATCGGGAGCTTGGGCCGATTCGTCGGCGCTGCGCAGGGTGGAGGCCACGCGGCGCAGGGCGTTCAGAGTGCTCTGGAGGGAGGTGGGGCTGGCGATTACCAGCAGTTGGGCAATGCCGAGGGGGGCTCTGGCCACCAGATCCACGGCTTTGGATGCTCCGGGATCAATGCGATCTTGGTTGGCATCGTCGCTGGCACGGGGAAGTAGCACGCCCACCTCCCCGGCGGCATTGATGGCCAGCAGCCCTAGGTATAGGGGAATCGCTTCATGGTTGGCGACGGTGATGGTAAGTTCCTGGTCTACCGTGATGGCCTGGATGCCCTGGGCGGTGAGCCGGGGGATGATGATGGCGCTATCGTCGCCGCCTCGGGTGGTGATGCTGCTGCGAGATCCCTGGTGTTCCACCGCTAGGCTGACGTTGATTTGGGAGGCGGTTTGGTTCACCATCAGGGCCAACATGCGCCCCACCAGCAGACTGGTCAACTGGGGCTTGAGGCGCAGGCGGAGGGCATCGGCCAAACTTTCCCCAGGGGCACCAAAGGACTCCACCATCAGCGGTTCTTGGGTGGCCGAAAACAGGCCCACACTACCTACCTCAGGGCGACGGGCCACCCCGCTTTGCACCATGCGTTGATCAATCTCGGCGGTGTAGCGGCCCAAGAGAACGTGGGGCGGCTTGGGTGCTTGTCCCGGTTCCACCGCCACCCATTCCACAAAGCGCAGATCGCTGACCTGGTTGGGGGCGCTGGCCTGCTCGGCGGCGGTGAGGGTATCGTCTAGGCCCAACCGCAGGGTGATATTGGCCGGAATGCCCCGCACCTGCTCTTGCAGCAGGGGGGTGACGTGGGCCGCGCCTCGGGTGGTGCCCTGGGGGCTGCCCTGGGCGGCGGGAATAATTTCCCCGGTGGCCCGCAATCCATCCCGACTCACCAGGCGCACGGTGGCGACGGGGTTGCCCTGGGCGTCTATCTGGGTGAATTCGGCTCCCTGGTCAAAGGCTTCTAAACTGCCAGGATTCACCCCTCCCAGCCACAGGCTCACCTGGTCGCCGGATCTGGCTCCGGCATTGAGGATGACGGCTTCGGCGGAGGGGGCCACGGGGTCAAGGTGGTAGATCGAGGTCTGGGCAGAGCGGGTGACGCCCTGGGGGTCGTACTCTGGGATTTGGCTGTGTTTCGTGAGGCTGGTAGTGCTGCGAGCCACCGCTGCAATGGTGGTCGATAGGGACTGAGACTCGTGCCAAAGGTGCTGGGTGAGCAAGCAGGTGAAGGCCCCGGCGGTGAAGCCCTCGAAGGGGTAGTCGGCGGATTGCTGGTTGGCCTCCGCCGAGGCCGCCACAAAGCCCCGCCCCTGGCGCGACTCGATTTGTTCAATCAACTGCTGTGGACTCCAGCCCAACCGGCTGAGTAGGGTTTGCTGAAACTCGCCCTCGGCCTGGGTGATGGGCGGCGCGGTGTTGGTGCGCAGTTCCAAATCGGT
>CAZWNR010000475.1:0-3612 GCA_964635665.1 uncultured bacterium
GGGCATTTTGAGAATCATTGGCCCACCTTGACAGGGCTGGCAGTGCCCACCCTACCAGGAGCTAGCCATCGTCAAACAATAAGATATCTTAAAATTCTAAAAAGACTACAGGAGTAAAACCATGTTGGGTTTTGATCGAATCACCTTTGACCCCAAAATCATGGCAGGGCAAGCCTGCATTCGCGGTATGAGAGTCCCTGTCTCATTAATCTTGAACCTGGTTGCCAATGGCCAAACACCAGCAGCCATCATCGAAGACTATCCCTACCTAGAGCCTGAAGATATTCAGCAATCGCTACAGTATGCTGCCTGGCTAGCCTCTGACCGCATTTATTGGGCCGCAGGTGCCTAATGAAATTTCTTGCCGACATGGGTATCTCGCCCCGCACCGTTCAATGGCTGCGGCAACAGGGCTATGACTCAGTTCATCTAGTCGATGAAGGGCTAAGCAGAAGTCTTAAATCTATGTTCAGAAGACTTACTCTCTGGAGCCTTGATTTCTGTTAACGAAAAAAATATCAGAGTTCGTCAACTACCCTTGTGAAGCCTAGCGCGGCATAACATCATCCAGCCGTAGCGTTAGCTGAGGCAATGATAGGGCCGGTTCGTCAAGCACTACCATCTGGGCGACGAGCCGTGGCAATATCGGCAAACGGGCGCAGCAGACAGGTGCGAGGAATAATCCACGGATGGCCTTGGCGATCAATTTCAATGCTGAGTTGACTGGCGACTTTTCCGGCAGTGGTTTCATGGAAGCTCGTGGGTGACCTGTCTAGTAGTTCTCCGTCAGCCAGTTCATAGCGGGGGTTATCGCCATGGCGGGTCAGAAATTCGTCAAAGCCAAGTACCAGCGACGATGAAGTTTGAGTCATAGAGACTACTCCCAGAGCCGAGCGGTCATAGAACCATAGTAGGGAATCAGAAGAAGCTTTACATCAGCAGATTGATCGCAAAAAACGCAGACCAGAGAAACCTGATCTGCGTTTGAGTTAAGGGGGTTTAATCAGCGGTTAAGCCGCCTGGGGCGATTGTAGGAGCGCCTGAATAGAGCGCTTCTCTAGCAGCCCGGCCAGCGACCCATCGTTATCAATTACCGCCAGGGAGTTGATTTGGCGGGTTTCCAGGGTCTTGACCACCTCCATCAGCGGTTGCTCGGCCCCCACCATGAGAATGTCTCCTGCCGATTCCATGATGTCTGCCACGGTGGTGGTATCCCACTGGTCGCGGGGTACCTGCTTTAGGGCATCCACCAGCGCCGTGCCTACCAGCAACCCGGTTTCATCGGCCACCAGGAACTTGCGCCAGGCCGAAGGGGCCGCTAGCAGCACATTATCGGCAAACTCTCGTAGGGAAGCGTTTGCTTCGATGATGGGGCTGTCCTGCGCTACGGCATCGGCGGCGGTAAGGCCCGTGAGGCGACCTTGCACTGCGCCAAACTGCGCCGTGCGGTTAGCATTTTGCAGCAGAAATAGACCAATCAACAGCGTCCAAACACTGCCCACGGAGCTAAGCCCCAAAACCGAGGCCCCACCGACCGCAATCGCCGTCCAGCCCAGCAGTTGGCCCACGCGGCTGGCAAACACCAGACCCTTATGGGGCTGCCCCGTCAGCTTCCAGACGACCGCTTTCAGCACATTACCGCCATCCAAGGGCAGACCGGGGATCAGGTTAAAGGCTCCCAAGGCTAGGTTGATATAGGCCAAAAGTCCGACGATTCCGGCAATCGGGCCAGAGAGGGGCAAGGCCAGACCCGCCACAGAGAATAGGCCAAAGAGGGCAAAGCTCACCAAGGGGCCAGCGATGGCCACCTGAAACGCGCCTTTTGGGGTCTCAGATTCTTTCTCTAGTGCGGCCAACCCGCCAAACAAAAACAGTGTGATCGAGTTCACATCAATGCCCTGCTGCCTTGCAGCAAAGCTATGCCCTAGTTCGTGGGCCAACACCGAGGCAAACAGCATCAGCGCCGAACCCAGCCCCAGCACCCAGGGCAATGCCCCCCCTAGGGCGGGAAAGGCGGCGGCTAGCCCACTGCCGTACTGCCAAGTCACCAGCAGCAGTACCAAAAACCAAGACACGTTCACATAAAAGGGAATACCAAATAGATTCCCGACCCGTAAGTTGCCGTTCATGGGGCACCTCTCGTTTAAAACCTGAGGACAGGGGGTGAAATCCTAGGATTTGTGTCCTGTCCATAGGTCTTATTGTAACGAACTGTTAACTAAGCTCTCATCTATCGGGGGTAGTGAGAACCGAAGCCCCCAGGATGGGTCTGAAGAAATCATGACGGTGGTCATGGCATTTAGGATGACGGTATTGACTATGGGCGGGGGGGCTGGATTCGCTAGAACGTCCCAGCTAGGGCCTCCACGCAGCGGTCGCAAATCGTTGGGTCTTCGGCGGATTCTCCAACATGGGTGGAGTAGTTCCAGCAGCGCTCGCACTTTTGGCCCTCGGCATCCACGACGCCAATGCCCAGGGCATCGGATTCGCTGTGGTACTTTAGCCCCACCAGTTTCTCGGCGGAATCCAGCACCTCCACCTGGGAGACCAGGAACAGGTAGCGCAGTTCATCGACGTGGTTATTCCCAGAATCAATGGCGTTGTCTGGGTTCATGGTTGCCAGCGTTTGCCGTAGATCGGCGTCCGCAACGTAGAGCAGAACTTTCGCTTCCAAGGAAGAACCGATGTCCTTGGCGGTGCGGGCCTGTTCGAGAACTTTGTTCACTTCCTGGCGAATGGTGCGCAGTTGGCTCCAGCGATCTACGAGTTCGGGCTGCGACCATTGGGGATCGAGCTTCACCCAGCCGGATTGGAACACGGACTTGTACTCGGTGGGGTAGGGCAGGTTTTGCCAGATGTCTTCCGCCATGTGGGAGAGCACCGGGGCAATGGCCTTGGCTAGGGCTTCGATGGCTGCGGCCAGGACGGTTTGGCAACTGCGCCGCCGCTGGGAATCTGCCGCGCTGATATACAGCCGATCCTTGGCTGCATCCAGGTAGAAGTTGGACAGATCCACCACGCAAAAGTTCTGCACCGTTTGGAAGAAGCGGAAGAACTGGAAGGTCTCGAAGGCGTCGGTGATGTCCGCGAATACCTCGGTCATGCGATGTAGCATGTAGCGATCCAGTTCCGGCAGTTGGTCATAGGGGACGGCATCCTGGGCGGGGTCGAAGTCGTGCAGGTTGCCCAGCAGAAATCGCGCCGTGTTGCGGATCTTGCGGTAGACATCGGCCATCTGCTTGAGAATGCTACCGCCCAGGGGCACGTCGGAGGAATAATCCACCGAGGACACCCACAGCCGCAGCACATCGGCCCCGTAGGGGGGATCCTGCTTTTGGTTTTTGCCGCCGTTGATCACCACGTAGGGATCGACCACGTTGCCTAGGGACTTGCTCATCTTGCGGCCCTGTTCATCGAGGGTGAAGCCGTGGGTGAGCACCGTTTTGTAGGGGGCGTGGCCGTTTACCGCCACACTGGTCAGCAGGCTGCTTTGGAACCAGCCCCGGTGTTGGTCGGAGCCTTCCAGGTACATTTCCACGGGGTATTTGAGTTCGTCCCGCTGTTGGGCCACCGCCGCCCAGGAGGAGCCGGAATCGAACCACACATCCATAG
>CAZWNR010000476.1:0-3610 GCA_964635665.1 uncultured bacterium
CTGGCGGCACAGGCAAACTCGATGGCAAAATCCCGGTCGCTGACGCCATCCAAGCTGTTGCCGTAGACCCGCTCAAATCCCAGCAGTTCGGCGGAATACTGCCGATCAATGGGAAACGTCGTCCCGGCTAGGGCACCGCAGCCCAGGGGCGAAATGTTCACCCGCTTTTGAATATCCTGAAGCCGTTCCCAGTCCCGCTGGGCCATGTCGAAATAGGCCAGCAGGTGGTGGGCCAAGCTGAGGGGTTGCGCCCGTTGCAGGTGTGTATAGCCCGGAATCAGGGTCTCCACATGGGCTTCGGCTAGGGAAAGCAGGGTTTGCTGAAACTGGCGCAGTTGGCCCTGGATCGCCGCGATTTCCGCCCGCAGATACAGGCGCACATCGGTGCCTACCTGGTCGTTACGAGACCGAGCCGTATGGAGCTTTTTACCGCCGTCGCCAATTAATTCCGTCAGCCGTCGCTCTACGGCAAAGTGCACATCCTCCGCCTCAATGCCGGGGCGAAAGTTGCCCTCGCGGTACTCCTGGCGAATGGTTTCTAGGCCGTTGACGATGGCCTCCCCTTCCTCCGGGGTGAGAATGCCCGTCTTCACCAGCATTTTGGCGTGGGCCTCTGATCCGGTGAGGTCGTACTCGATCAGGGAGATGTCGAAGCCAATACTGGCATTAAATCGGGCAATGGCCGGATGCAGGGCCGATTCAAAACGCTGACTCCAGGTTTGGGGTGAGGAGGGGGTTTCCAATGGAACTCCTTTAGGCCGATAGTTCGGTGAACAAAATGTGTTGGCTAGACAGCGCCAGCGGTAGGCAGACTCAGCAGATCGACAACCCCCGGTGGGACGGGCATCTGGCCTGTCACCAAGACAGCCAAGAGGGCCGCTCTACACCGGGATTTGGGTCTGCTTCAGACTAATAGGCCGTGAGGCTACGGATGAAATAGCCCACAGCGATACCAATCACCAGCGCCCACACCTGCCCCGATTCAATAAAGGTGTTCCACAGCTTGCCCATATCGCCCAGCACGTCTTGGTCAAACTGTTGAGCGAGAACCATAGATTGCGGCATCACTGAGGACACCGAAACCGCCTCTAGGGAAACCGTGTCTGGGGGCAAAAAGGACTGAACCTGCGGAATATCTCCCAAGACAATCGGACGTAGGATGGACTCTAGTCCAGGGGCCGAAGGCACATTGGTCAGGGAAAGGTGAGGGGAAACGTCCATGGTGCGCGTCTAACCGAAGATTCACCAAAACTATACACTAGCCCTCTGGGATGGAAACCCCGTTTTGCAGGTTTTGTCCATCGCCTGAGGGCAAGGAAGTAGCCAATTTCAGCTACATTGTGGTTTCGGGACTCCCTTTAATAGACCAGATTAATAGACCAGATTGGGATATTCCGTGACATTGAACTCAAAGCAGTGACGGCCCTGGGGATGTTGCCAGCGTTGACGCTCCGGGTCGGGAAAGCGCTGGGAAAAGCGGTAGGTACTGCTGTCGGTGTCGAAGGTGGCACAGAGTTGGAAGGTGCGATCCCCCAGCCGCTCATACTCGTAGGGCTGTTGGGTGAGGGGATCGAGGCGGGATTCGGCGGTGGGGATGGAGTCTGGTAATTGGTAGGTGTCGGTTTGGTTGAGGTAGTTTTGATGGAGATTCTGGGCCATGGCTCCAATATCCTGAAGCCGCTGACGATCCGCCGCCATGTCGCGCTGGCGTCCGGGGGTGCCCAGTACCCAAAATCCGCCGACAATGCCTGTCCCCACCGCCACGGTGGCCACTAGGGCAAAGACCTGATCCACCGAGAGGGATCGCAGGCGGGTGAGCGTACTTGGTAAGGGATTACTCATGGCGTAACCTCAGAGATTTAGGGGCAGGTTCGCGACGAATCCAGTGGCCATAGTAGGCCAGCACACCGCCATCAATGGCGAGTACAACCAAGACCTTGAGTACAAAGCGCAGGGTCAGTTCGCCGCGCAAAAAGGCTGTCAGGAAGGTAATCAGCGCCCCAATGGCAATCAGCGCCGCCACCCATAGGGTGAGGTAGGTCAACCACTTGCGCACCCCAGAAAAGTGCTTTTCTCTATCCCTGGCCAGTTCGCGGTTGAGGTGGCGCATCAGCCAGAGGTAAACCGGATAGGCCACAATCAGCCGAGATAGGGCAAAGGCCACCTGCCAAGAGGGATCGCCGTAGTAGCGGTTGAGGGCATCGGGAATCAGGTGGTCGATAAACACAAAGGCCATTTCCCCTAGGGCCTGCGTCCACACAATCAGCGTAATAAAGGCCAGCAGATAGAAAAAGGCATCGCGGGCCATGTCGCCCGTGCTGCCCCTGGGAGAGGGCAACGGCTGTCCGGTAAGGGTTTCGTAGACCTCAAAGAAGGCCCGCTCAATCTCCCGCTGGGGCCAGCCGTAGCTGCGCAGGAGTTGAGTGAGAAAGGCGTCATCGGCCCCCTGCTGACGGGCCTGATGAATAAACTGCACCAGTTCGCGGCGATCTGTGGGGGGAGCCATAGCCACACCTGAAAACGGGAATGGCCCTATTCTAGTCAGGGCTCTGGGGGCCTAGGTCGCCGTTGTGCCAGTGACCCTAGTGAACCCAATCGACTCGGCGAGGGAATTGAGCGCATAGCGGTGGTCTGGGACTTGGGCACATGGTTGTGTTCTAGGATTTGGGCGCACGGCGATGCGCGCCCTACCAGGGTAATGGGCTGCCATCCCAGCTAAAGAATTCACCGCTGTCGGACGGTTCTAGGCCTTCAATCACCGCCATCAACTGGGCTACCGTGCGGGATACGGGGAACAGTTTTTCCGGCGGCACCCCCCGCTGAAAGGGTTGGGACAGGCGGGTATCCGTCGTGCCGGGGTGAAGCAGGGCAAAAATGGTGTGGGGACTTTTTCGGGCATACTCCAGCGAAGCGGTTTTGATCAGCATATTCAGCGCCGCCTTAGAGGCCCGATAGCCATACCAGCCGCCTAAACGGTTGTCGCCAATGCTGCCCACCTTGGCCGAAATCGCCCCAAACACGCTGGGCTGGTCGTGCTTCAACAGGGGAAACAGATGCTTCGTCAGCAACGCCGCCCCCACCGCATTCACCTGAAAGGATCGCACCAGTTGATCGCTGGTTAACTGACGCACGGTCTTCTCAGGCTGAAAGTCTCCGTCATGGAGCAGTCCCACGCAATACACCACCAAATGCAGACAGGGCGTTTTGGCCTGGAGTTTGGCCACCGCCTGGGCGATGCTCTCCTCCGAGGTCACATCCATCGCCAGGGGCATGAGGTGGGAATGGGTTTGGGCCAGTTCTATCAAGGCTCCGGCGGTTTCTGGGCGGCGATAGGTGCCATAGACCCGGCCAAAGCGGCCATCGGCCACCAACTGTTGCACAAACCCCAGCCCAATTCCCTGACTGGCTCCCACAATCAGCGCATTGGCGGCAACCAAAGAATTTCCAAAAGGCATCGCTACCAATCCACGAATCGTTCACCTCCTGACTATAACGACAGCTATCCATCCTGGGGGGCCATCGCCTGAGGCCAGCCATCCCTCTTGCCGAGGCTAGGGGAACCTGAGTTCGAGATAAGCCAAGGACTGGCATCCTTAAGAAACCTGCTTCC
>CAZWNR010000477.1:0-3605 GCA_964635665.1 uncultured bacterium
CTCGTGGGAACCCCCATTCCCTTGAGCCCCAGGACTTGGGAAATCGTGCCAGCGTTAGGTCGAGGATGCAGCGAAGGCGCGAACTCCCTATGCGGTTGTGACCGGGGAGCCTAGGATTCAAAATGGGCGCAAATTGTTGTGACAGTCGAGTGTGACAGTTACCCCAGGTGACTGGGTCAACCGGGGCAAGGCGGCTCCTTAGACGAGGTCCCCATCACTGGCTAGGGCGGCGAAAATGCCTGAAATCAAGGCTGTTCAGGGTTGAAACTCAAAGTCTGAGACCGTTGGGAGTGGCGACGTATCACCCACTACAGAAACTGTCATGGGTTTGAGGGTGCCCCCTAGGGCCTGGGGTTACAACAGGGACATAGCGAGAGACAAGAAATCGCAATTCACCTCTCCGCTACACCTGCCCCAACCGAATGCTTCTGATTCAGGCCATGTCGGGCGGGTCGTCTACACACACAGTTTGCACTCGGAGAATCACCATGAAAACTCGCTCTATCGCCGCTATCGCCCTGGGTCTGACCGCCGCTTCCATGGCCGCCCTGCCCCTCACCGCCCAAGCCCAAGAACTGCCCACCGACTATAACTATGTGGGCGCTGGGGTTGCCGTAGGCGAGCTGGGCAACAGCGACTTCGGCATGTCCATCAACGGCAAAGTGACCGTGGCCGACCATGTGTCGGTGCGCCCTGGGGTGATGTCCAACCTCAACTTCAGCGAACCCAACGGCGAAACCGTCTTCCTCCTGCCCGTCACCTACGACTTCAACCCCATCACCGATAACGGTCGTCTGCTGCCCTTCGTGGGGGCTGGGGTATCGGTCTCCACCGAAGGGGCCGGGGCAGTTGGTCCGCTGGTCACCGGGGGCGTAGACTACCGCATCACCGACCGGGTCGTGGCCAATGGCACGGTGAACTGGTCGATCTACGGCAACAGCCAAGTGAACGGCACCATCGGTCTGGGCTATAGCTTCTAGGAAACCAAACTTCTGGGGGTCTCCCCCCTAGATTCTGAACCCAATGGATCGTCGTTCTCCCTAAACTAAGCCCCCAGAAACCAAGTTTCTGGGGGCTTTTTCTCGCAGAGGCTACCCATACCCTAGCGGTCTACGTTTCACGCTGTCCCCTCCTGATCAAGGGGGCAGGGGGGATCCTCGCCATGGACTTCACTCCAGTGAAATCCGCTGTAGGTTTTCAAATAGGGTTTCACCGATGAGGTCAGAGGGTAGTTCCGTAGCCCTAGTGTCTCCATTGGTCTAGGGTTCGGTTGTGCGGAAAGAAGGGCTGTGCTAATGGTAAGTCGGAACCGTTGGTGCGACAGTAAACCTCGGTGCCACTCATCCTCAGGGGGCTACCATGCAGAAGAAAGGAACCGGCTGGATACCAGACCTGCCCGATGTTCGCGACTACAACCTCTTCGCTGGCCCCATTCTGCAAGTGGTGGATGCCTCCGGAACGGAGGCCATGGCCCATTCCCTAGAGACCATGGCCCAGGAAACCACGGAGGCGCTACGGGACTGGCTAAAGGCCTCCCCCAACGCCCAGGGGCAAGCTCTGCTAGCCAAGCTAGAACAAAGCCAACAACGGCTCCTGCAATCAGCCCTCTGTTTTCAGCCGGTGCGGGTGCATCAATACCTGGGTCGGGCCACCAACAGTTCGGAGGTTGTGCGCATTAAGGCTTACCTGAAGGAATTTGTGCTAGGACTGTCTCCAGAAACACTACAGGATTTGGAAGCCAACCGTCCCCAGCAATATCACCTGCTTAAAACCCTAAAATCCAACTTTGATTGGTGGCTTGTACAGCGAGCCGATGACAACTTTACCCAACTCGTAGCGCTCTACCAAAGCTGGGCCGAAAAGTATCATCCCTCTGACCTCAAAGGCAATCATCGCCCTCGCTACCGAGGCCATATCGATCCAGAAACCCTAGCCCTCTTTGAACAAGGGCAGAATGAGCGCCTCTACGACGACCAAATTGAGGTATTAGGACGACTCATAGAGGCTATCGAAGGCATCCAGTTTGATCTGGATTCGTTTAACAAGCAGCTCAAGGCTAATATTCGCGATCACCTATTTTACGATCTCAAGGATATTCCCGTTGATTCCTACGATCTTCAACAGCGGTTTAAGGCAGTTCAGACACAATACTATCAGCGCTATGTCGAGGCTGTTTTGCCCAAGGACAGTGTAGCGATCATTCAAGCCTTTGAGGATCTGCGCTTGCAGGCCTATCCCGACGTCAATGGGCTATGGATCATTGGCTATGGCTATCGGATGACAGCCTGTCCTAGCCGTGCCATCAATGAAGCTGAGGCCAAGACCTTGCTAGAACAAGACTTGGTCAAACTTATCCTAGATCTCGGTCTCGACATACAAAAAATCTGTTCCCCTAGTGCCTTTGCGGCTCTCCTAAGCCTAGTTCATCACATTGGGCTGAGGGCTTTTTTAAGGTCTACGCTGTTTGATCAACTAAAGCACAATAATCTAGAGGCTGTGGCCGAAGAATTTGAAAAATGGAGCCAGGTTAATCAGCGAGAGTCGCTGTCTTTTCGAGATCGTCGCTTGGCAGAGAAGCGGCTTTTTCAGGGTCAGCCCTACGACCTCAATCTAGCGCAGCAAGTCTCTGGTTTTTCGCAGACAGCAGACAAGTCAAATCCTCAAAAAACAGCCTACTATGATCATTACTCTGAAGTAGTGCTGTCTCTCTTGCAGGACTTCAAATCTGCCCTCAAGGAACAGGTCTTAATGTACAAGGCCAATCTAGCCTGCCTTAAGGATGTCTGCCCCACGATTCAGCGCCAGATGATTGCCTGTCCACTGCCTGAAGAGGTCAATCAAGGCATTTTCCAGGGCATTATGACAGTGGTGAGGGCGAGCTTTCGTCCCGATGATTTAGAAATGGCCAAACAAAATCAATACCTGCGAGATTTGGCCAAGGAACTAAGTCTACGGGGGCAACCATTGGCCCTAGATGGATCGCCGACCGAGGATAAAAGCAATGGGTTCAAAGCTGCCCTCCAGCGGCTAGGCGAGGAGATGGATCAGGTCTATCAACGGTTGATTCAAGACCATACCCTAGCGGTGGATGACGAGGAGTTCCAGGAGTTGCGGGAACTGCTTGATCCGCTGATTCAAAGTCTGGTGCGACTGTTTTCGCCCATGGGCATCCACGCCAGCATTCAGCGATCCATTGCGGAGGCGGTGGATCAATTTCAGCGGCTGCTGACCCAGAATGGGTTGGGATCGACGGGCGATGGGCCTCCGCTGGCGGACCAGGAGACCGCCCCCCTAGATCGGGTGAGCCAAGAGCGCATGGCGGCGGCAATGCGAGAGGCCAAACAGCGGGCTGAGCAGCAGATTCAGATTGCCAAGGCCACCCTAGAGCAGGCCACCCAATACCAGCAGTATCACATCTCCAATGTGGATCCTGAGTTAGCCATGGGGAAGGTGGTCAAGCTGTTCCTGGTGCTGCGGATTATTGAAAAGATTGACCGTTGCTGCACTCCCCCAAAACCCGCAACAGAGACGAGTTGCTCGGCCCTGCATGGCCAACCTCCCCAGCCCACCCTGTTGTTTGTGCTACCGCCAGAACAGGCTACTCC
>CAZWNR010000478.1:0-3605 GCA_964635665.1 uncultured bacterium
TCAGTCGCATTGATGTGAGTGAGGGGGATTTTGTGCAGGCGGGTCAGGTGATTGGAGCTGTAGGGTCCACAGGAGCCTCCACCGGGCCACACCTGCATTGGGGGCTATACGTTCACGGTATTGCGGTAGATCCTGTTCCCTGGCGCGAACGGGGCTTCGAGTAACCCAAGGCCATTGTGATATCGTTCCTCAAAACTCGGGGGATATTTTTAGGTACTACCCACCATCTTGGATATGGGCACTAAACCAAAGATCGGCCTCTAATTCCACCAAATCTAGCAGGGCTTCTCGGACGGTGTCGGCGCGGCCTTCGATGGCCAAATCAAACCAGCCATCCTCTTGGCCATTGGCCCCTAGCAGTGCGCCGAGAATGTTCACCTTGAGGCTATAGCGGTTAATCAAATTAGAAATAACCGGATCGGGGTGACGATCTTTGGGAATGCGAACTTTAAACTGAATTTGTACCAGGCTTTCTGGAGCCTTAAGCTGTAGGGCATCGAGACTATAGGCTGGGGAAACTAACGCCACGGTTGGCCTCCTTAAAGAGATAGGGAAAACTTTTCAAAATCTAGATCCTGTCTGACGGACAAGAAATTCTGAACCGGGTGCGGCAACCGCTCCCCTACGGCCTTTGGATAATGTAGGGGTTAGGTCTCCTGACCCTTTAGTGAATCTGGGTTCCGTCAAGTTTTGTCAGTCAACGAGCCCTAAACCTGTTCCTATGTTCCTAGACGTGTTAATGAGCTTTGTGCGGTACTCCGGCATAACGTTCTAACAAAAACTTCAAAACTAGGGTGACAATGGCCAACCCAGCTAAGAGTAAAGCCGCGGTATAGGCGGCCTGGGTGTTGTATTGAATGTGAGCCTCTTCGATAAATAGGGGAAGGGTTTGGGTTTTGCCTGCGATGTTGCCGGATACTACTGCCACCGCCCCAAATTCGCCCATGGCTCGCGCATTGCAGAGGATCAAGCCATACAGCAAACTCCACTTAATAGAGGGCAAGGTGACCCGCCAAAAGGTTTGCCAAGGCGTAGCGCCTAGGGTGGCCGCAGCCTCTTCTTGCTCGGTGCCAGCCTCTTCGAGGGCGGGGAGAACTTCGCGGGCAATGAAGGGCATAGTGACAAAAATAGTGGCCATCACAATGCCAGGTAGGGCAAAGATAATCTGAATACCTTGGGCATCTAGCAATGGCCCAAACCAGCCCCGGTTGCCAAACAGCAGCACCAACATCAGCCCCGCAACAACGGGCGAAATTGAGAAGGGTAAATCAATAATACTGATGAGAAGGGATCGACCTGGGAAGTTCTTGTTCGCGAGGGAAATGGCCGCACAGAGACCAAAAACGGTGTTGAGCGGTACGGTAATGGCGGTTGTGATGACGGTTAGCTTGACGGCATTTAAAAAATGCTGACTGGTAAAGGTTTCGATTAAACTGGGCCATCCCCCTTTAAGGGCCTGGATAAAGACGTTGAAGGCAGGAATTAACAGCACTAGGGCAAGATAGCCGATCACAAAGGCAATCAACCACCATTTAGTCCACAAAATCTTGGTCACTGACGATCCCTTTTGAAGTTGAGTTTTAGCCGCTATTGTTTGGCGAGAGACATTAGCCATAGAACCGTCTACCTCGTGCTTGAATTAGGTTGATCACCAACAACACTGCCAGGGAAATCAGCAGCAGCACCGAGCCAATCACGGTCGCTCCAGCGTAGTCAAACTGTTCTAGGCGTTGAATAATTAGCACAGGCGCAATTAAGTCCTGAAACGGAATATTTCCGGCAATGATCACTACCGAGCCGTATTCCCCCACTGCCCGCGAAAAGCCCATCGCTACCCCGGTGAGAATAGCGGGCATCAGCGGCGGCAAAATCACTCGCCAAAAGGTTTGCCACGGCGAGGCTCCCATTGACCAAGCGGCTTCTTCGGCCTCGGCTTCCAAATCTTGGAGCACGGGTTGCACCGTGCGCACCACAAAGGGTAATGAAATGAAAATCATCGCCACCAGCACCCCCAATCGGGTGAAGGAAACCTTGATGCCAAAGGGTTCGAGGAAACTACCAAGCCAGCCGTTGGTGCTGTAGATGGTGGAGAGGGTGAGCCCTGCCACAGCCGTTGGCAGGGCAAAGGGAAGGTCAATGATGGCGTCTAAAAAGCGCTGGCCTGGAAACTCGTAGCGCACCAGCACCCAGGCGATCACCAGCCCCGCAACGCCATTGATCAACCCTGCGGCTAGGGCGCTGACAAAGGTGACGTTATAGGTGGAGAGAGCCACGGGATCGGTGGCAATGCGCCAGATTTCCGCTGGGTTGAGGGTTAGCGCTTTGAGCAACAGGGCTGCCATCGGCAAAAACAGCAGCAGCGTTAGATACAGCCAGGTGATGCGCCAGGGCCAAGAGGCATGGCGAAACTGGTGCCAAAGGTTGGATGGGGATAGGGGTGGAGAGGAGGTCATGGGTTTACCAGAGAAAAGTTAGTGGGCTTATCCCCGATTCCCCGTGTGGTGCATTGCGGCTGATGCGGGTGAGCGGGGTGTTGCTGGGTGGGCTTATAGCCGCGAATGCACCCTACGGTGCTCAAACAGATGGGATTCACCTATTGGCCGACTTTGGACTGAATTTGGTCAAAAATGGCCCCATCGGCGAAGAATTTCTGATCAATGGCGTCCCAGCCACCGAGGTCGGCGATGGTAAACAGGGTGGTAACTTTGGGAAATTGATCGGCAAATTGCTCACTCACCGTCGGATCCACGGGCCGAAAGCCCACCTTGGCAAATTCCTCCTGGGCCTCTGGCGTAAAGAGAAACTCCACAAAGGCTTCGGCTACCTCACGGGTGCCGTGCTTATCGACGTTGGCATCCACCACCGCCACGGGGTTGTCGATGGAGATATTCACATCGGGAACGATGTAGGGCAGTACCTCACCTTTTTGGGCCGCCAGCAGCACTTCGTTTTCGTAGTTAATCAGCACGTCGCCTTGGCCACGGGTGAAAAACACGTCGGTGGATTCCCGTGCATCCTTGGGCAGCACGGGCACGTTTTGGTAAATGCGGGTAACAAAATCCAGGGCGTCAGCTTCGTCGCTCCCCGATTGCGTCTTAAACCCCCAGGCTCCCAAGAAATTCCACTTGGCCCCGCCCGATGTTTTGGGGTTGGCCGTCACCACTTGCACGTCGTCGCGGGCGAGATCGTCCCAGCCCTGGATATTTTTGGGGTTGCCCTCGCGGGTGACCAGCACCGCCACCGACTTATGCACGATGGCGTTATTGGGAGCTTCGTTCTCCCAACCGGGTTCAATCAGGCCTCCTGCCTCCAGCTTTTTGGTATCCCCCGCCAGGGCCAGGGCCACCACATCGGCCTCCAGACCATCCAGCACGGCGCGGGTTTGCGAACCAGAGCCGCCATAGCTTTGGTTGAACGTGACCTCCTGCCCCGTTTGGGCTTTCCACTGCTCGGCAAACTTCGGAATGATTTGCTCGTAGGCCGCCTGGGTGACGGCGTAGGACACCAGCGTCAGTTCCACCTTTTCCCCAGTTGTTGGGGTTGCAGAATCCCCCGTCCCGGAAGCGGCCTCTGGGGAACTGGGCGCACCGCAGGCCGCAATGACG
>CAZWNR010000479.1:0-3601 GCA_964635665.1 uncultured bacterium
CTGCATGGAGGCCACCCATGGTGGGCACTAGGCCCACGGTTAGCGTCCCCGTTCGGCCCTGGCGTTTCTGGTCCAGGTAACAGGTCAGTCCGTCCACGGTCTTCAGTATTCGCATCACCTGCGTTCTCTCCGTCATCGTTCCAGTACCGTTTCCGTGGGCCACCCCTGTGACAGATGAACATCTGGCCACCGTCAGCCAAAGCTAATACCCTATCAGATTATCGTTAGTCCCAGATAGCTACCTAGATGACCCCACATTTAGCGCGATGTCTAGTTCGATGGCCTGAACCAGACCAATGAAAAACCCCTCGGATCATCCAAGGGGCACGATTAAAAAGCAACCTCGAAAACGATAGATAGTGATCCAGGGAGCAGTTCCAGGAGAGACGGGAAGAAGCCTAAATAGCCCTTCAACCCAGCCTGACCCGTAGCGAGATGGCCTAGGGGTTCGACAGTACCTCTAGCTGTACTCGACCCACTCCGCTGGCGCGGATACCAATTTGACCAGCGGCGGCGGCAGAGAGGTCAATGATGCGACCATGGCTGAAGGGGCCACGGTCGTTGATGCGTACCACCACCTGTTGCCCGGTTCTGAGATTCGTGACGCGCACACGGGTGCCAAAGGGTAGGGTGCGGTGGGCGGCGGTTAGGTCATTTTGGTTAAACACTTCGCCGCTAGCACTTCGGCGACCGTGGAACCCAGGGCCATACCAAGAAGCCGTTCCGGTCAAGGTCGAGGTAACAATCCCTATCTGGGGTGCCGTGGGCCGCACGGGTTCGGGCATTCCCTCAACCCGGCTTAGGGCAGGGGCATCCCCCAATAAGCGCCGCAGTCGGTTGGCCATTTGCAGCACATCTTCGGCGGGGTTTTCGGTCGTATCGGGCAGAATCGTCTGACGGTTCACCGTCACCAGTACCTCATCCTCCCAGGCCACCACGTAGGCTTGCTGATCGGCGAGCCAACGGGCCTCAATGTCGGCGGGATCTTGGGTTTCAGCTAAGGCAATGAGCCGTTCTGCAATGGCATTGGCCCGCACCACCGGATCCTGACCGGTTTCAGCGGCAGGAGAATCGATTTCCTTCGAGTCTCCTAAGGTGGAAAGTTCATCCCCAATCAGCGTGATCACCGGAATGGAACGCAGGTAGACCGTAGCGGCCTGGTTGGCATCAAGGGCGTGGGGAAAAACCGCCACTAGGTCGTTAGAAATGGGTTGACGCGCATTGGAAGGTCTTAAATTAGATTCGCTGCTCACCTCGGCCTCGGCAGAGGGAGGATCGGCGATTGGTGCCGTTGTAGCGGACTCGAAGAGACCTGAGGCAGCGGACGCGAGGGACAAATCAAGCTCTGACTCTGAGGCTCGACGCGGATCGGCGGCGGATTGTGCGTGACTGGGCAACGGTGCTCCAAAGGCGGACAGGATAACGGCAGCCGTTAGCCCACCCAATACAGACTGTTTCATACATACCAGAAGAGATCAACAGGAAGGACGGTGCTCAATCCTGGCGCCTAGAAGGGCATCAAGACAGGTTCCTCGGGGCAACCTTGCGGCACAAATCCGTTACAAAGGTTTACTCTTGGCTTTTGTCGAAACGTAACTTAGCACGAACCCCTTAGGTTGCGAATCCGGGAAAAATCCCTAGGATAAATCTCTGGCGACAAAAAATAGTCGCTCACTAACCCACCCCAATTTTGCAATCGCTCATCATATCGGGCTTTAGGAGCATTAGCCTAGGGGTTAGAGAATTTTAATTTTCTTATAATTCAAGGGCATTTTGTTTTTTAAAACTCATCAATATATCCGTCGAAAAGGGGAGGGTAAATTCATGATCGGACCCCATGAAGCCCAGACGGGTAATCCTTGAGGGCCGGAGATCTAGGGAGATCTGGGGTTACTGAGTTACCTTTGTTGCTTTTTTGCCGTATATCTACGCAGGGCTGTGGCCCCGCTTTGGCCAAGATTGGGCAGCCCAGATCCATGGTAGCCCTGGGGTGATCCTGATAATTCTGATCCGTCCCAACCCCTGCGGCAGGGGCTGCCGCAGGGGTTGGGAGATCGGCCCTTGCCCATGCCATGGGTGCCCATCAATCATCCTATAAACGTCTTATCCATCTATAAACGTCCTATAAATAAGAGACGAATTAACGAACGAACGACAGTTAAGGAAGACGTTTCCCCTATGGATTATCGTGAGGCCGGAGTGGACGTGGTGGCAGGGCGCGACTTTGTACAGCGCATTCGTGCCATGGTGGAGGGCACCCGTCGCCCGGAGGTGTTGGGTGCGTTGGGGGGCTTTAGCGGGCTGTGCGAAATTCCGGCGGGCTATCGGCAGCCCGTGCTGGTTTCCGGCACCGATGGGGTCGGCACCAAGCTCAAAATTGCCCAACTGACCCAACGCCACAGCACCGTCGGCATCGACCTAGTGGCCATGTGCGTTAACGATATTTTGACCTGTGGGGCCGAACCCCTATTTTTCTTGGACTACCTCGCCACGGGCAAGCTGGAACCCGAAACCCTGGCCCAGGTGGTCTCTGGCATTGCCGAGGGCTGTGGGCAGGCGGGTTGTGCCCTGCTGGGGGGTGAAACGGCGGAAATGCCAGGATTCTACGCCCCCGGAGAGTACGACTTGGCGGGTTTTTGCGTTGGCGTGGTGGAAAAATCCCAAATCCTCGACGGCAGCCAGGTGCAGCTTGGCGACCGAGTGATCGGCCTCGCCAGCAGCGGCGTCCACAGCAATGGCTTTAGTCTCGTCCGCAAGGTGGTCAGCGAAGGCAAGCGCCTCGACGGTGGCGGCAGGGGCTACGACTGGGCCGAGGTGGTGCCGAGTCTGGGGAATCGTTCCCTGGGAGAGGTTTTTCTCACCCCCACTACTATTTATGTGGAATCTGTCCTGGCGGCTCGCCGGGAAGGCTTGCCCATCCACGCCATGGCCCACATTACGGGCGGCGGTTTGCCCGAGAACCTACCCCGTTGCCTTGCCCCCGGTCAAAGCCTGCACATTACCCCCGGCACCTGGCCCGTGCTGCCTGTTTTTGGGTGGCTGGCGGCGGCGGGGGACGTTCCGCTGCGGGACATGTACCACACCTTTAATATGGGCATCGGCTTTGCGCTGATTGTCCCCCCGGATCAAACCGAGGTCGTCCTCAACTGGCTGACCCAGCGCCAGATCGCCGCCTACGCCATCGGTGAAGTGGTTCCTGGCGAAGGTGAGGTCTTGGGGTTACCCGATTAGAGGGCTGTTGAAAAGGGTTGCCTCAGGTGCGTCAGTATTAAGAGAACCCCGGTTTCTTCGTCGGTGCACCGACGAGGTTTGGCCTTTCCAAAGGTAGAAACCGGGGTTTTGTACCGGTGTTCTAAGCCGCAAAGGCCATTTGCCAGAAGGATGTTTCTAGGTTGGCAATGCGCAGGAAAGTGGTGGAGGCGAGGGACTGGGTGTGGTCGCTGGCCTGGGTTAGTACCTCATCGGCCTGGGTAGCGAGGAGCTTGACGTAGTCGGTAAAGCCGGGGTTGCCCCAGCGGTCGGCAAATTCGGTGTAGGGGGCGGGCATGGGGCCGGGTTTTTGCCAGCCTTGGTTATAGGCCGCTTCGATGGCCCAGAGGGC
>CAZWNR010000480.1:0-3590 GCA_964635665.1 uncultured bacterium
CTGCTCTCGAAACTGCCCCCCACGCTCTGCATTGGGCTGCTGGTGAGTTGGTCGGCGGCGGAACTGATGCTCTCCAAGGACAGCTACAACCAGCGCGTCTTTCAAATTGCTGAGCTGATCCTCAGTCCTGGGGTGGCGGCCCTAGCCGCCATTGCGGTGGCTCGTACCCTCGGTGTATCCCCTTGGATTAGCGCGATCGCTACGGTCGTGAGCGCCCTGCTGGCTCTGGCGATTCAACTGTTGCAGGTGGGCTGGTTTTACCGCCCCAAGCGCCCCCCAGGCTGGCTGTTTTTTGTGATTGATGGCCTGTGCGTGATGCTGGCCTTCCTCACCTTCGATGCCCCTCGCCAAGGCGGCATCATTGCCCTACTGCTGCTGTGGCTGGTGATTCGCACCTCCTACGTCTGGAAAAACTGGTCGCAGGGACGGTAGGCAAACTCCCTTGCAATGCCTTTGCCAAACTTAGGAAGAGCTTTGGTCATTAACGAACTGGGAGGGGGCAGCATCCTGGTCATGGGGTTAGCATGACAGCACTGAGACGACATCAGCATCTCCCCTTGGTTCTAGGCCATGACCACCCAACCCGAACCCACCCTAAGAGACCTCGCGAACAAGCTTGATCAGATCACGTTCGATGTCGATCAACTAACCGCTGACGTGGATCAACGGTTTGATGCCCTCAGCCGCGAGATAGCGCGATCTAGCGATAAGTTTGACGCTTACCCAAAAGGAACCCAATGGGTGGTGCAGTTGGCCTTTACCCTCATCGCCAGCGCCACTATCACCGTAATTCTTACCTCAGTCCTTAAGTAGGGGCTTCACTAGGCAACCGTAGGGTGGGGCGGGAGCTATCCCAGGAATCCATCGCCTCCACATGGGCCTGATCTGTACCCAACAATCCCAGGGTTACAGTGATCAGGCCGACTTAGCAAAAGCTACAGAATACCGACAAAGTGCAGGGGGCCATGGCCGCTGACCAGTTCTAGCAACAGGGCCAAAAAGCCCACCATCGCCAGCCGCCCATTCCATACCTCTGCAAAGGGAGTCAATCCCCAGGCGGAGCGCTCCGGCGGGTAGATCTTCACCCGTTTTTCCGGCTGCACCACATCAGAGAACAGTTTGCGGGGGGAATCTAGCGCCTCCACCACCATTTCTGCCATGTCGTTGATGAACTGGGGATGGGTGTTGAGGGCGGGCACCCGATGAAAGCCGTGGATGCCTGCTTCTTCGGCAATTTCGCGATATTCGATGTCGATCTCTTGCAGGGTTTCGATGTGCTCGGAGACAAAGCTAATCGGCACCACCACCAGGTCTTTAACCCCCTGCTGGGCCAGGTTCTCAATGGCGTCTTCGGTGTAGGGCTGGAGCCATTCCACCGGGCCAACTCGGCTTTGGTAGGCCAGGGTATGGGGGTTAGGACGATTGAGAGACCGCATGATCAGCTCGGTGCAGTGCTCAATTTCCCGCTGGTAGGGGTCGCCCGCTTCTTCTACGTAGCTGACGGGAACGCCGTGGGCGCTAAAGAAAATGTGGGCTTGGTCGGGGTTTTCTAGCTTGTCGAGTTCCTGGGCAATCAGGTCGGCCATGGCCCCGGTGTAGCCCGGTCGAGCATACCAGGAAGGAATTACGGTGTAGCTGATGCGGTTGAGGGAGGGGTCTTCTAACCAAATTTTCTCTAGCAGACGAAAGCTGGATCCGCTAGTGCTGATGGAAAACTGCGGATACAGAGGCAGCACCACCAGCTGCTCAATGCCGTCGCGCTTGAGCTGGGCCACCGCTTCCTCGGTGAAGGGGTACCAATAGCGCATGCCGATGTAGATGTTGGCCTCTTCGCCCTTGGCTTCTAGGGCGGCTTTGAGGGCGTCGGCCTGCTGTTCGGTGATGCGGCGCAGGGGGGAACCACCGCCAATCTGCTGGTAGTTTTCCTGGGACTTTTGGGCTCGGGAGCTAGAGATCAGCCAGGCGAGGGGACGCTGCAACCAGGGGAAGGGCAAGCGAATGATTTCTGGATCGGCAAAGAGGTTGAACAAAAAGGGACGAACATCCTCTAGCTGTTCTGGCCCGCCCAAATTTAGCAGTAAGACCCCTACGCGACCCATGGCACTGTGCTGTTTTCTAAACGTCTAATAATCTTTTATTATCGTAACAATTTGCCGCCGATAGCTGCGGCGAGTTCCCCAGACTGGCGGGGAGATTTTTGGTGAAATCGTTAGCCTTGATCCAGCCTTAATGCTAACTGTTCCTAATACTACCCATTCTACAGGGGCATTGGATCATCCGCTTGGAACATCTGTAAGGATTACCTTGGCCATGGCAACGCGGTCTACCGTTCTTCCCCTCTGATCTGCGATGTTAACCCTAGACTGCATTAGAAATGGGATCCACAGATAGCCTAGACACCGCCATTGCCAAGCTGAATGAACGCCTCAAAGCGGCTCGCATGGGGTTGGTGGTGGAGCGGCGTGGGGATCGACTGGCCCTGCGGGGTACCCTGCCGCCCAGGCCCGACAGTGGCCGTACCAAACCTCACCAGCAGCGCATTCCCCTAGGCTTGCCCGCCACCAAGGCCGGACTGAAGCAGATTGAGCAGGACGCCAAGGTGATCGCCGCCCGCTTGATTGAGCGCACCTTTAACTGGGCCGAGTACCTGCCCACCGAAGCCCCTGCCGATCCCGACCATCAGCCCATCGCCGACCTAATTGATCAGTTTCAGGCCCACTGGTTCCACCGTCCGGGGGAGGATGTGGCGGCCCAAGCGGCGCTGAAAAGTACCTGGACAAAAGCCTATGCCCCCTACCTGAATAAACTATCGGCTCAGGTGAACGAGCATCCTCGTCAGTCCTTAGGTCAGGCCATTGTGGCGACTCTAGAAGCCCTTCCCAAACAGGCCCGCAGTCGGCAAGTGGGTTGTACCGCCCTCAAGGCATTTGCGGATTTTCATAAAATTGCTTTGCCCGTTGACCTAGAGACCCTGTGGGGCACCTACGGCAGCAGTAAAACCCAGCGCCGCCACCTACCCACCGATGAGGACATTCTCACTTGGCACGACCTCATCCCCAATCCGGCTTGGCGTACGGTTTATGGATTAATGGCCGCCTACGGCTTGCGGAACCATGAAGTATTTTTTTGTGATCGCAGCCTCTTATCCACAGGCGACCCCGAAGCCCGCATCACCGTCCTCGAAACCACCAAAACCGGACTTCACGATGTCTGGCCCTTCTATCCCGAATGGGTGGATCGCTTTGAACTGCGCCAGGGTGAACTGCCGCCGATCAACACCGATCTCGCCACTACCACCCTGCAACGGGTGGGGCAACAGGTGGCCCTCCAGTTCAAGCGCTACGGTGTGCCCTTTTCGCCCTACGACCTGCGCCATGCCTGGGCCGTCCGCACTATCCACTTTGGTCTCCCTGACACCGTCGCCGCCCGCATGATGGGCCATTCCGTCGCCATCCACACCCGCACCTACCACCGCTGGATTACCCTGCGCGACCAGCGCCAAGCCGTCCAAACCGCCCTAGACGGTCGCACCTGGTCGGCTCCTGAGTAACCCTGGCCCTCACCCCCAGCCCCTCTCCCAGGGAGGAGAG
>CAZWNR010000481.1:0-3584 GCA_964635665.1 uncultured bacterium
CTAAGCCGACGACTAAAATGAGAACAGCCAACGGTCAAGTGCTGCCAGCAACGTCATCCCAGGGCTGAATGGATATGATCACCCTCAATTTGCGCCCCGCCCTCACCCTTACCGATGAGCAGTTTGCCGAAATCTGCCAAAACAACCGCGACCTTCGGTTTGAGCGCACCGCCAAAGGAGAACTGGTGATTATGGCCCCCACGGGAGGCGAAACAGGTAGCCGAAACCTCAGCCTAGGCAGTCAGCTTTGGCAATGGAACCAAACTTGCCAGCTCGGTAAGGGGTTCGATTCCTCTACCGGATTTAAACTCCCCGATGGCAGCACCCGTTCCCCCGATGTGGCTTGGGTGCGGCTGGAACGCTGGAACGCCCTCACACCAGAACAACGGCGGCGGTTTGTGCCCCTGTGCCCCGACTTTGTCATTGAGCTTAAATCCCCTACCGATGATCTGGCCGATCTGCAAGCCAAAATGCAGGCATACCTAGATAACGGCCTGCACCTGGGCTGGCTGATTGATCCAGAACAGCAGCGGGTGGAAATCTATCGCCTAGGGCAACCTGTGGAGGTGGTGACCCGGCCCAACACCCTATCCGACGAAACGCTATTACCGGGGTTTGTGCTCAATTTAGCCGATATTTTTGAGCCGTAGTCTGAGGCCAGATTAGGGGACGCTACGGCCCTTGGTCTGTAGCGGATTGCACTCGGGTGAAGTACATTGCGATGATCCCCCTTGCCCCCCTTACCAAGGGGGGTACAGCGTAAAACTTAGACCGCTAGGGACTGGGGGATCTAGAACCCAGCAACGGCGTATCTCACGCTATTGAGAACTGCCACATTGAGAACCGCTACAGATACCTCGCCTGGTTATGCTTGGGCTTTACTGGCGGCAATGCGGTCATCGAGGGCTTTGCCTTGGGCATAGGCCCGCTGCACGGCGGGGCGGGCCTGCATGGTTTCAAACCAGCGTTTGACGTTGGGGAAATCCGCTAGGTTTTGCTGGTGCTTTTGGTGGGGCACAATCCAGGGATAGGCTGCCATATCGGCGATGGAATAGTCTCCGGCAATGTATTCGCGATTGTGCAGTTGGGTATTGAGGACGCCGTAGAGGCGAGCGGTCTCGGTGACGTAGCGGTTGATGGCGTAGGGAATTTTTTCGGGGGCGGCAAAGGAAAAGTGGGTGTTTTGTCCCAGCATTGGCCCTAGGCCACCCATCTGCCAGAACAGCCATTCGGTGACCTGCACACGAGACCGCAGGGTTTGAGGGAGAAACTGTCCGGTCTTTTCGGCCAAGTAGAGCAAAATGGCTCCCGATTCAAACACACTAAAGGGTTCGCCGCCGTCGGTGGGTTCGCTATCTACAATGGCGGGGATGCGGTTGTTAGGGGCAATTTTGAGGAAGTCTGGGTCGAACTGCTCCCCGGTGCCAATGTTGATGGGGTGAATGGTGTAGGGCAGGGCCGCTTCTTCTAGAAAAATGGTGATTTTGTGGCCGTTGGGGGTTGTCCAGTAATACAGATCGATCATGGCGATAGGTTCAAGGGTCGTCTCAATTGTCGGTCAATCCTGCTTCCACCACAGCTTTTAGACGCTGGTGAAAACCGGATGATCCAGCGGCTGGAACAAAGGGCGGGATGGCGTCCGTGGACTCTGGGGTAAACCCAGCAGGGGGGGTGATCGGCTGAAAGTTGGGAATGGGTTCCGCAGGCGGGGCAGACTCGGCGTGTCCCATGGACTCTGAGGTGGTCTCGTCTTCCAGGACGGTTGTGGTTGTGGAAGGGGTCGCTGAATCGACGACCGATGTCCCCATCTTTGCCCCCATGGACGGCTCGGCCTCTGAGGAGTCCCCACCAGGAGACTCTACCGCCGGAGACTCCTGGGCCGTCAGACCCATGCCCCTGGAAATCGGCGGATCAACGGTGGTGGTGTCCTCAGGGCTGACGGGGGTGGTCGTTGGGGAAGGCTGTGTGAGGCGGGCCAGTTGGTCGGGGGTGAGCGGCGGAATTGTACGAGACGAGGGCCAGGTTGGGGAGGCTGTCTCGGTTTCATCCGTGGTGGCATCTGATGTTGCGGCCACCGAAGCCGCTGTTATCCAGGCTCCGGGCTCCCAGGGCTGTGCGTTAGCAGAGGGCAGGGTCGAAGCATCGGCAGTGCCCAGGGTGGAGGGCGAAACGGGCGTTGTCCAGGTAGAATCGCCAGCGGGGGCCGGGGAGAAGGGGCGATCTGTCTGGGGCGAGTTGTCCTTGAACGTGGGTGGCTCTTGGCTGAAATTTAAAGGGGCGGGGCTTGGCTTGGCAGGACTGGGAATTTGGTTAAAGGACTGGCCCAAAATAATGGACTCGAATTCCCGATTGAAGTGGCGCAACGGTTGCCCCCGTCGCTGCCAAATTTGCAAAATGTGATCGACGGAAACCAGTTTGTAGCGCCCTTGGTACAGGGCCTCGGTAATCGCCTGACTCACCCAGGTTGGCTCGAACCGTTGCAGCCAGTCCGTCACCATCACCTCAGCCGCGTAGGTATCCACGTCAAAGCTATAGTCGCTCAGCAGTTGGAGGATGGGAGTTGCTTCCGGGGAAGTACGGGGACGAACCATAGCCTTTCCTTCAAGATGTAGCCCAAACCAAGAGAACACCCACTGTCGCGTTATACACCACCTTCATGGTACGAGATAGAGGGGTGAGCGTCCGTAGGTTTTTTTACGGATGCTGTGTTAGCAGCACAAGGCGAGACCTGGGATAGCAAGATAGAGGGGCGAAGAGAATGGCACAATCGGAAGGAACACCCAAAAAAGACCAATGATCCGCCGCCGCCCCATCCTGCCTTCAACCGTTCTTGGCCTTGTCCTCGTCCTGGGATGTTGGCTGGGATGCCCCACCATCGCCCTGGGCGCACCCTCCAACCCGCCTACGCCAACCCAAATCTCACCGGAGACCGGGGCGCTGATTGCCGATCTGCGTCAGAAAGCCTTTGCCGCCTCAAATGCCGGACAATTTGCCCAGGCCGAGGAATACTGGAGCCTGCTGCTGGAGTATTTGCCCGAAGAAGCGGCCCTGTGGAGCAACCGGGGCAATGTGCGGCTGAGCCAGAACCAACCCCTAGCGGCCCTAGCCGACTATGACCGAGCCGTGGCCCTAGCGCCCGATCAACCCGATCCCTACCTGAATCGCGGCGCGGCCCTAGAACGGCTGGAGCGGTGGTCGGACGCCATTGCCGACTATAGCCGCGTGCTGGAAATAAATTCCCAGGATGCCGCCGCCTACAACAATCGAGGCAACGCCAAGGCAGGACTGGGGGACTGGGAAGCAGCCCTAGTCGACTATCAGCAGGCGGTGGCTCTCGATCCTAAGTTTGCCTTTGCCCGCGTCAATGCCGCCCTGGCCGACTACCAATTGGGGAACACAGATGCCGCCATTCGTGAGTTTCGTAACCTCACCCGTCGCTACCCCAACTTTGCCGATGCCCGCGCCGCCCTCACCGCGGCCCTGTGGGCCAATGGCCAACCGGGGGAGGCCGAGAGCAACTGGGTGGCCGTGGTGGGGCTAGATGGCCGCTACAAAAACCTGGATTGGGTGGCCCACATTCGGCG
>CAZWNR010000482.1:0-3579 GCA_964635665.1 uncultured bacterium
GGTTAGCAGCACCCAGTCCCCGCTGGGAATAATCAGCCCGGTGTCCTCGGCTAGGGGAATGACGGCGGGGGGGGTGACCAGGCCTAGGTTGGGGTGCTGCCAGCGCAGCAGGGCCTCCATTTGCACCACGATGCCTGTGGTCAGATCCACCTGAGGCTGGTAGTGCAGCCTCAGTTCCTGGCGTTCTAGGGCATGGTGCAGGTAGCTTTCGAGCTGAAGCCGCTGACTGACCTCGGTACTGAGAGCCTGGGTATAGAACTGGTAGGTGTTGCGGCCCTGCTCCTTGGCTCGATACATGGCAGCATCGGCATTTTGTAGCAGCACGCTCATCTCGTTGCCGTCATGGGGGTAGAGGGCGATACCAATACTAGTGGTGATATATAGCTCGTGGCCATGGAGCAGGAAGGGTTCCCGTAGGTGTTGGGCAATGCGCTGGGCCACCTTAGCGCAGTCTTCAGGGCTGGTGATATCGGGCAAAATCAGGGTAAACTCATCGCCACCCCAGCGGGAGACAATATCCCCCACCCGCAGACTCTTGGCAATGCGCTGGGTGACCTGCTGCAACAGCAGATCGCCCACGGCATGGCTGAGGGTGTCGTTGATGGTTTTGAAGCGATCCAGGTCAAGAAACATCACCGCCAGCATTTGATTACTGTGGCGAGCCTGTTTGAGCGCTTCCGGTAGGTGCTGATCAAAAAAGGTACGGTTGGGCAGGCCAGTGAGGGTGTCGTGGTAGGCCTGGTAATACATTTCCTGTTCGGTACGCTGCCGCTTGAGCAGGCCGCCTAGGCTGGCCGCCACCGCCACCAAAATCGATTCGTCGCTGGTACTCCATTCCCACTCGCTGAGGCAGGCATCGAAGCCGATGTAGCCCCACAGGTCTTGGTCGATGAAAATCGGCACCATCAAAATCGAGAGAATATCGTCGCGTCCGAGAAGTTCCTGTTCGCGGGGAGGAAAATGGCGCACTAGGCCGCGCACAGGCTGATTGGCCCGAAAGGCTACATACCAGCGCTGGAGACCAAGGGCTTCGTAGGACTGATCCTGCCAGTGGGCTTGGGTAATGGTGGGGGCAATGCCCGGCCTCGTCCACTCGTAGCGCATACTCATAGCCACGGCCCCGGTGGTGGATTGAGGATGGTGCTCGTAGAGGTAGGATCGATCCGTGTTGGCGGCTTCTCCCAAAATCGCCAGCACCTCTGGAATCACCGCATCCAGATGGGTGGCGGTCAGCAGACAGTGGCTAGCCTGGGCGACCCCCTGCAACAGGCGATCTCGACGCAGCAGTTCCACCTCTCCCTGCTTGCGCTCGGTGATATCCTCCACCGTGCCCTCGTAGCCAATGATGAGCCCCTGATCGTCATAGATGGCCCTGGCAGACTCAGAGATCCAAATGATGCGGCCATCCTTGCGGTACACCTCCGCCTCAAAGCCGAGCACCGATCCGGTGGTGGCCATCGCTTCAATAAAGTCCTGACGGCGGTGGGGATCCACGTAGAGCTGGTGGTCAATGTCGGTGAGGCGGGTCATCAACTCCTCAACGGAGTCGTAGCCGTAAATCTGGGCCAGCATGGGGTTAGCCGTGAGGTATCGCCCCTCCGGGGTGCTCTGAAAAATCCCCTCCACCGCATTTTCAAACATGCTGCGGTACTTCACTTCCGCCTCCCGCAGAGCCTGCTCTGCCTGCTGTCGTTCTAGGGAGAGGGCAATGTCGGCAGTGACCACCTGAAGCAGATCGATCTCGGCTTGCTCCCAAGGTTGAGTAATCAGGCATTGGCTAAAGCCCATTACTCCCTGCAACTGGCCTTGAATGGTAAGGGGCAGCAGCAGCAGAGACTTCACATTGCTGGGGGGCAGGGAGAGTGCCTGGTACTGCATCTCCGAAAACCGATCCTGGGTGAGGTTGATGGCCTGCCCCTGGGCCAGGTGATGATACCAGTCTTCAAACAGCGGCACCACCGGCATCACCTGAAATTCTGGGATGTGGATAGTACCGGGGATATCTGGGGCCGACCATTCAAATCGCTGCCGCAGCAACAAGGGCCCCGCCTCGTTCTGGAAAAATTCGTAGCAATAGACCCGACTGGCCCCGGAAATTTTCCCCAGGGTGTCAAACACCGACATCAGGTTGGGATCGGCCCAATCCCACCGCCAGGACATCAACTGATGCTGAAGGGCCGACACCGTGGCTAGATAGGCCTCACGATTTTTTAGGGCTTGGTGGGCCAGGATCTGATCGGTGATATCGGTAAAGATGCTGAGGATGCCGATCACCTCGCCCTGGACATTGTGCATCGGCAGGCGGCTACAGTTAATCCAGCGGCGCTGACCATCGGCATAGCGCTGGGGTTCTAGAGCATGGAGATCAGGCTGATTGCGGCTCATCACAAGTTGGTCGCAGGCTCGGTAGTAGGCCACATCCTCGGCACTGATGGCACTGAGGTCGGCGTCGGTTTTACCGACAATAGCCTTGGGATTGGGTAGCCCCATCACCTCGGCAAAGGCCCGATTACAGCCCAGAAAGCGGCTCTGGCGGTCTTTCCAAAACACGGGCTGAGGAATACTATCCAGCACCAGTTGCAGAAACGCTTCCCGGGTTCTTAGGGTTTGCTCCACGGCACGCAGGGCTGCCTCCGACTGTTTGAGGAGGGTGATATCGGTGATAAACCCCTCTAGGCCCGTCACCTGTCCCTCCCCATCGAAAATGGCAATTCCCTTCTCCCACACCCATTTTTCGCCCCCCTCACGGGGTAACAGGCGATACTCCACCTCGTAGGTGCGATGCGTTGCTAGGCTGCGGCGGATCGTCTTTAACACCCGCTCCAAGTCCTCTGGGTGGGTGATTTGGGTATAGGTAATGCCGCCCTCGCCCCCCAGCAACTCCTGGGCCGAGTAGCCCGTCAATTGCTCGCACCCCGCACTGAGGTACCGCATGGGCCAATCGGCATCGTTAGCCGCCTGGAAAACAATCCCCGGCAGGCTGTCCATTAACCGCTGATAGCCCATCTGGGAATCGTTAAAGGTATTGAAATCGCGATAAATACCCACGGACGGTTAGCGCAAGATGTTAGGAATGAACGGGAAACCATAACTACTGTCATCATGCCCAAGAATAAGGGCGTTCTCCCAGGGGCGACTGATACCAAATCCGAATAGCCTCCCCTAAACGAATTGAGGCTTGCTCCATTCGGGAGCCACTGCGTGAACGACAAGCTCAGCTTGAGCAAGATCAGCGTTTGAATCAGGGGTAAACCGCCGGAATTAGGTAGGAGTACGCCGATCCGATGACCGGGGGCCAGTCTTTAGGAGATCCCCCCTCTCCCCACCCCCTAAGCAGCCATGGTACGTCTATCGCTCAGGGAACGGTGCCAAGAATAGGGCGGATTTTCCCCATGGTTAGGGGCCATTAGACGGACTAGGTAACATCACCCCCTGCCAATCTTTCCAGAGAGAATGTAGCCATTCTGCTCACGGTGGGAGGTTTGGCCTAGGGAAGTCTAGTCCCCCAGGTCTGCTCTCCAAGGTTCTAGAGGCGACGGTTCTAGAGGCGGCTAGGCCCAATCTAGGGCTTCATGCCCC
>CAZWNR010000483.1:0-3561 GCA_964635665.1 uncultured bacterium
GGCAGGATCCTTCGACAAGCCACCCGGCTTGACTACCTTGGCTGCGTGGGCAAGGGCATCGATTTTGCTGTGGGGCGGCAAAAAGTCGTTGGCGTCTTCGTCGTAGGCCAACAGTTGACCGTTTTCAATGTGATACAGCCAGCCGTGGATGGAGAGGTCGCCCGTGTGCAGGCGAGAGTGGATGGAGGGGTAGGTGCGCAGGTTGTCCATCTGGGTGAGCACGTTTTGGGCCACCAACAGATCGAGCTTTTCCTTCTTGCTGCGGTCGCTGTAGTGATCAAACACCAGCTTGCGGGTGGCCTGCGTATGGTTCAGCCAGTCGTAGACTAGGGGCATCTTCTCCTCTAGTTCCCCCAGTTGCAGCAGCCCCTTCATGGCCCCGCATTGGGTGTGGCCACAGACGATAATTTGCTTAATATTCAGAGCCTCCAGGGCGTACTCAATGGTGGCCCCTTCGCCGCCGTTGGTGGCTTGGTAGGGGGGAACGATATTGCCTGCGTTGCGGATAATGAACAGATCCCCAATTTCAGACTGGGTGATGATGGTGGGATCAACCCGCGAGTCGGAGCAGCCGATGAAGAGAACCCTGGGATGCTGGCCCTTAGCAAGTTCCTGAATCAATTCCTGGTGGGCGGGGATGTAGTGTTCCTGGAATTCCCGTAACCCTTGTAGCAGCTTTTCCATTGGTGTTCCCCGTCATCCCCTAAAAATAATCTCCTGGCCGCGATTTCCCCAGGGATTTCCTCGCGCCAAAGCACGACGACCCAAGGCGTCGCCTGTTCTACTGTTATCCCACATCCGATGACACCCCGGCGACAGGATTTGCTTATCGGACTCATCACCATGACCGTAGTAGGTGGTCTGGAAGAGTCGGAGCGTCAAGGTCGGCCATCTCTTAGACGCCGTAGATTGGGTGCAGCGAAGCGGAACCCAACACTCGCCGAGAATTTAGGGTTTGTTGGGTTTTGCTATCGCGCCACCCAACCTAGGAGACATTAAGGTTTTGCAGCGTTGTGTTAGTCGGTAGGCCAGCCCTAGGAATAGCGACGCTCGGATGTCCTGGCCCAAAAAAGTCGTTACAATTATTTACGCCAACGTATATTTTTTTGAAAAAAATAAATCGCCACCCATGCCTGACACCATCACGAAGCTGGCCTACCAAACCTTCCAGCAGGGCAAAAGCGTTTTTGGAGTGACCCACAAATCCCTCAGCGGCCAACTGATGCGAGCCATCAATCCGCCCAAGGTGAAGGTGCAAGATCCTAGCCCCGCAACCCTTCAATTGCTTCAGCGGCGAATTAATGATCTCCTAGAGCAGGACTGGGCCGATGCAGAGGCCGGGGCCTACCCCAAGGAACTGTTGTTTGATAACCCCTGGGACGAGTTTTTCCGGTTTTATCCCCTGGTGTGCCTGGATCTACCCGGCATTTGGGAACGGGTGAACCGCCGCGACTACCACAGCTTCGATGCCGACATCGACACCTCCGGCTATCCCGCGTATTACCTGCAAAACTTCCACCACCAGACCAACGGCTATCTCAGTGATATGTCGGCCAACCTCTACGATCTCCAGGTGGAACTGCTCTTTAACGGCACCGCCGACCCCATGCGGCGGCGTATCCTGCCGCCCCTCAAGGCCAGCCTCTCTAACCCCAAGGCCAAAATCCTCGACATCGCCTGCGGCACTGGGCGCACCCTCAGCATGATTCGCGACACCCTGCCCCAGGCCTCGCTGTACGGGGTGGATTTGTCCCCGGCTTACCTGCGCAAAGCCAACGGGCTGCTGTCTGCTAAACCTGGGGTGCTGCCCCAACTGGTGCAGGCCAACGGCGAAGACCTGCCCTTTGTGGGCGAGTACTTTGATGCCGTGGTCAGCGTGTTTCTGTTCCACGAACTACCCCCCGAGGCCCGCCAGAACGTGATCAACGAAGCCTATCGGGTGGTTAAGCCGGGGGGCACCTTCATCATCTGCGACTCCATCCAGCGGGCCGATTCCCCCGAATTTGAGGTGATGATGGACAACTTCCCGGCCATGTTCCACGAGCCCTACTACCGCCACTACACCACCGACGACCTCAACCAACGGCTTACCGAAGCGGGGTTTGCCTCCGTCAGCAACCAGGTTCACTTTATGAGCAAGTACTGGGTGGCCCAAAAACCTGCGGCTTAGCGCTGTTGTCGCCCGGTTGCCTAGAATGGGTGGATCGATAGCGAATTTCACTTGAATGAGGTGCACCGTGAAGATCCCCCCATCCCCCCTGATTAAGGGGGGTACAAGATGAATCGACTACAGATAGAACCTGGGGGGATCTGAAGCCCTAAAAGCTGTACCTCACCGAACTGAGAACCGCTATAGGTTCGCAGCTCCGACGATCCGCCTAGATCCGCCAGCGGTAGAGCACCGAGTCCTCCTCGGAGGGTTCTAGTTTGACAACGGCCTCCGGGGGCCAGTCGCCCATATCAAACTGGTGGGAGATGATCCGGGCATCAGGCTGAAGCTGGCTGAGCAGGTGGGGCCGCAGCCGCAGATTGAGGTGGGGGAGAAGATAGATCAACACCACCGTAGCCTGCTGCACATCGCACTCAAACAGGTTGCCCTGGAGGAAGGTGAGCCGATCCCCCACCCCCGCCGCCTGGGCATCGAGCCGCGCCTGGGCCAGCAGGTCGGGGTTGACATCAATGCCCACGCCGCTGACCCCGTAGACCGAGGCCGCCTGAATCAGCAGCCGACCATCGCCACAGCCCAGATCATAAACCCGATCTGCCGGAGTTAGTTCCGCCAGGGCCAGCATGGCCGCCACGGCATCGGCGGGGGTGGGAATAAAGGCAATATCAGGGCGAGGATGGGCCATGGCCTAGGCGTTCCGGCTAGCCCAGTGAGCCTGGATTTCGGGCAGGCTAAACAAGGCTGTGAAGGAAAGCCCCTGTTCGGCGTAGAGTTCGGCCCCGCCCTGCTGTCGATCCACCAGGGCCAAAATTTGATCCACCTGATAGCCCGCCGCCTGGAGCCGATCCACCGCCTTCAGGGCCGATTGTCCGGTGGTGACCACATCCTCCAGCACGGTGATCACGCTGCCCGCAGGCAGGCTCACCCCTTCGATGTAGGCCTTAGTGCCGTGGCCCTTGGCCTCCTTGCGGATAATCAGCGGAAACAGTTGCCGCCCACCATACATGGCCACCAGGCTGACGGCAGACACCATGGGATCGGCCCCTAGGGTTAGCCCCGCCACGCCCGTCACCGCTGGGCCAACCTGCGCCAGCATCAGCCGCCCCAGCATCAGCGCCCCCTGGGGATGGAGGGTGACTAACTTGCCATTGATGTAGTAGGTGCTGCGCTGCCCAGAGGTGAGAACAAAATCCCCCTCCTGGTAGGCTCCCTGGCAAATCAGGTCGAGCAGGGCAAGGCGCAGGGCCACTTCGTCTATCTGAACGAGATCTGGGCCGATGTATTGGGAGGAAAACTGAGTCATGCCGTCGGACAATCGGATAAGTAGCTAAGCAAGATTAAGCATAGGATGGGTTCGTATCCTGTGGCCGATGAATCGCAAGGATTATTACCGT
>CAZWNR010000484.1:0-3555 GCA_964635665.1 uncultured bacterium
GGACGTTACAGCAAAACCAAGGGCTATCAGTAACCCTAACAGGAAGCGCCAGGTCTGCCCACAGCGCCTGGAGGCCAGAATGTTCCCTAGGCTGAAGGCGTGGGCAATCTTTCTAACCCACCAAGGACAGGACTTTCTTGTTACGAACCTTAAAAAAAACTGTTGCATTCTTCAAAATTGGCACATCCATCTGGCCAAAGCTTTGAGCTATCCGTCACAATGGGGCCATGGTGGCAGGATACCCGTGGCGATGGTGGCCGATGGCATCGCAAACGGGGGCGAGACTTCTATTGTGGAAACTTTCCTAGGAACGTGAGTTCGTTTTTGTAGGTTTTTCGCCCATCCCGCTAACCCGACCAATCCCCCGTTTTCTGTCCAGGGCATTGATTGCTATGTTGGTTTTTCCATCCAGACTGCCTTCCGTTTCGCTGCGTGCTGTTCTGCTGGCCCCCCTGGCCGTTGCTGCCCTTGGAATGATTGGTCTTTAGGAGGTTAAGGCGTCCACTAGTGATGCCCTGCGCCTACCGACCAGTGATCGGGCTACCGCTACCGTTGGCTCTCCCCTGCAAGATAGCCCCAAGGCTGTCCTTGACCAAGCCTGGCAGATTGTTAACCGCGAATACGTAGACGATCAATTCAACCAAACCGACTGGCAGGCCACCCGTCAGCGCCTCCTTGGCCAGGAATATAGTTCCTCTGAGGCGGCCTACGCGGCCCTGCGTGCGGCCCTACGCCAGTTGAACGATCCCTACACCCGTTTCCTGTCGCCCACAGAATATTCCGACCTCACCGACCAAACCGCTGGGGAGGTTTCGGGGATTGGCGTGCAGGTACAGCGCAACAACAATCGTGTGGTCGTTACCGCCATTACCCCTGGCTCCCCCGCTGAGCAGGCTGGATTGACCGTTGGCGATCACATCGTCATGGTGGATGGCCAAAGCACCACCCACCTCACCGCCGAAGGGGTAGCCCAGCGCCTGCGAGGAGCAGAAAATTCCCAAGTTACCCTCAGTATTTCGCGCAATGACGGCAATCCCCGTAGCGTCATTGTCACCCGCGCCCGGATGGAAATGCCCGCTGTAGACTATGCCCGCCGCATGGTAGGGGGGCGTTCCATCGGCTACATTCGGCTCACCGAGTTCAATGCCCACGCCGCCGAACAGATGGAGCAGGCTATCCTCGCCCTCACCGAAGAGGGGGTCGAGGGCTTTGTGCTGGATCTGCGTGGCAACCCCGGTGGGTTGCTCTTGGCCAGTATCGACATTGGCCGCATGTGGCTCCAGCATGGCCCGATTGTCCGCACCGTCTACCGCGATGGCTCGTCAGAATCCCTCTCCGCCAACCGCACCGCCCTCACCCAACTGCCGCTGACGGTGCTGGTGGATCGCCGTTCCGCCAGCTCCAGCGAAATTCTCACCGGGGCATTGCAAGACAACGACCGCGCTACTGTGGTGGGCACTCCCACCTTTGGCAAAGCCCTGGTGCAAACCCTCCATGGCTTGGCTGATGGTTCTGGCCTCACCGTTACCGTGGCCCACTACTTCACCCCCGACGGCACCGACATCAGCCGCAAGGGCATTACCCCCGATGTCACGGTGGAGCTCAACGAACGCCAGCGCAACGAGCTGTTCGCCAACCCCAGCCGTCTTGGCACCGATACCGATCCTCAATTCGTGCGGGCCGCTGAGGTGCTGGAACAGACCATCGTTGCTCGCCAAAGCAGCCAGGGGCCACGGCAACTGGGCCAGGTGCAGCCTACGGAACCCTAGAAGGTTCATTTCGTAGCCCACCCCACTACGCTGGTGGTGGGGTTTTGCTGACGGTGGGCGGTGCCCACCCCACTACTGGATCACGTTGATCTTGGGCTGAGCCACCCCTTTACAATGGGGAACCATAGCCGACCCACCCATCCCCTAGCGCCATGATTCTGTCCTCCACCGAGGCCCCCCGCCTAGGCCACATTCCAGGCCCAAGCCTGGGAGACGCCTGTTCTGCCGTGCGTCAACTCAGCGAAACCCTCTGTCAGTCCCTGGTGATTGAAGACTATGGGGTACAGAGTATGGCCGACGTTAGCCCGCCCAAGTGGCACCTGGCCCACACCACCTGGTTCTTCGAGACCTTCTTGCTGGTGCCCTCGCTGGCAGACTACACCGTCTTTCATCCCGGCTATGGCTACCTGTTCAACTCCTACTACGAAGCGGTGGGCAGCCGTCATCCTCGACCCCAGCGGGGGCTGATTTCTCGCCCTACGGTGGCCGACATTTACCAATATCGCGCCTACGTGGATGAGGCCATGGATCGCCTGATTCAACAGCGGGGGCAAGAACCGGACATCGCCGCCCTGATTACCCTGGGCCTACACCACGAACAGCAGCACCAGGAATTGATCCTCACCGACCTGAAGTACAACCTGGCGGTGAATCCCCTTTATCCTGCCTATCGCGAAGACCTGGTGCAGTCTGACCAAACGGCTCCAGCCTTGGATTTTGTGGACTTTGCAGGTGGGCTGTACGACATTGGCTATCAGGCTTCCGGCACCGCCTTTGATCAGTTCGCCTTTGACAACGAAGGCCCCCGTCACCGGGTTTATCTGAATGATTTTGCCCTGGCCAACCGTCCCGTCACCAACGGCGAATACCTCGAATTTATCGCTGATGGCGGCTATCGCACGGCCCAACACTGGCTCTCCGAAGGCTGGGCCACGGTGCAGCGAGAAGGCTGGCAAGCACCCCTCTACTGGCAGCAGCAAGGCCAAGACTGGTGGGTGATGACCCTGGGTGGTCTGCGTCCCCTCAACCCCAACGAACCCGTCACCCACCTCAGCTACTTCGAGGCCGACGCCTATGCCCAATGGCGAGGCTACCGCTTACCCACCGAAGCCGAATGGGAAGTCGTGGCGGCCACCGTTCCCCCTCAGGGCAATCTGCTGATGGGCAATGCCCTCCATCCTCAGCCCGCCCAGGGCGATGGCCCCCTCTACCAACTCTACGGCGACACCTGGGAATGGACCCAAAGTGCCTACCTGCCCTACCCCGGTTTTCGCACCGCCCCTGGAGCCGTAGGGGAATACAACGGCAAATTCATGTGCAATCAAATGGTGCTGCGAGGTGGTTCTTGCGTTACGCCTCCTGGCCACCTTCGGCCCAGCTACCGTAACTTCTTCCCACCTAGCGCCCGCTGGCAGTTTAGCGGTATTCGTTTGGCTCGTTAGGGCATGAGTCCCGACTCGGTTCATCCTGGGGGATGATAGGAGGGGAGACGCTGCAACCGTGATGCCTCTACGGCAGCGACCTACAACGATGCCCTAAACCAGGCCAGTATCGTTGTCTTGGCCCATGGCGGTAGTCATCTCCCAGCGAATTCTAAGGTCTTTTATGTCTTCCGGTGCGCCCTCCCAAGCCCAACCTCAATCCGTCAAGCTGTACGACTTTCATCCCCCCATGGAGGACTTTCGTAGCTCCGTGTTGCAGGGCTTGACCCAGGCCCAAAAGGCTCTGCCACCCCACTTTCTCTACGACAAACGGGGATCAGAACTGTTCGATGCCATCTGTCAAC
>CAZWNR010000485.1:0-3536 GCA_964635665.1 uncultured bacterium
AGCCTCGACCACCACGGCACGGCTTTCTGGCGCGGCATTGATCACAGCCCCCAGCAGCACGATATCGTCCATCTCCAGCAGTTCCTCTAGGATCGCCTCCAAAACGGGCTTTTCCGTGTAATCCACACGGCTGACAAGGAGAAGCCCATCGGCCTCGGCGGCCAGGGTAATGGCGTCGTTGTTGCGACTGAGGGGGGGGGCATCGAGCAGCACCAGATCAAACCGTGCCCGAGCGGAGGCCAAAAACTGATGCATTTCGCTGGATTCTAGCACCGCCGCCGCGTGGGGCTGGGGGCCAGGGGCTGGGGCCATGTACAAACTCTCCACCTGGGGCACCATCTGCACGGGATCGCTGGGGTAGCCTGCGTAGTAGCGACGGGGAGAAGCCGCGACCTCTGGGGGCAGGGTTAGACCGAGGGCCACGCTGTGGGAAGGGTGCTGGAGATCGCATTCGACAATCAACACCCGTCGTCCCACCCGGGCGGCGGCAATGCCCAAGTTCATGACCGTTGTGGTCTTGCCTTCCTGGGCTCGGCTGCTGGTGACTAGCACCACGTTGAGGGGTTGGTCACCTTCTGGGCGATTGGGGCTGCGGCGCAGATTGGTGCGCAGATCTTCGTAGCTGGCTAGGTGGGAGGCTTGGGCAGAGACCAAGACAGGATGGCGCTGATGAGGCAACTTGGACAAGGTGGGGATCACCCCCAGCACAGGAATATCTTGATCTCGAAAAATTGCCTCCAGATCGCCAACCGTGCGCACGGTGCCATCGAGCAAATCCAGTAAGAACACAACGCCCCCGGCCGCTAGCAAACCCATTACCCCTCCAAGGGCCACGACCACCAGTGGGCTAGTCACATCCTGGGGTTGCAGGACGGTGGTAGGAGGCTGGGCCACGGTTAGGCTGCTGACGGTTTCGGCCTCGGCAGCTTCAGCGTCGATCCGTCTGGCCTGAATTTGATCGTAGAGGGCCTGGGTACGGGCCACCTGCTGGGCTAAGCGATTGCGCTCCAGCTGTTTGTTGGGCAGGCTGGCATACTGCTGCCGTAGTTGACCATCGGCCTGGGCCAAAATTTGCTGCTGCCGGAGGAGGGCCTCCCGCTCGTTAGAGAGCACCACGAGTTGGTTAGCCAGGGCGGCACGGGCAGGATCAAGGGCGCTCCTCTGGCGGACTTGGCTAACGCTGGGCAGGGCGGCGAGATCCTCGCCACCAACAACCTCAGAGGCCCGCTCAGCCAGCAGCCGATTGTAGGCCGCGAGGTTGGTTTGCAATTCCTGAATGGTGGGATGGGCCGCTCGCAGGGTGGGAGCCAGCAGTTGTAGTTGGGTTTCCGTCTGCAAAATTTGAGTCCGCAACTGAGCAATGATCGGATCAGCACTCAGGGCTGAGGCGGTGAGGGCTTCGCCGGGGGTAAGCCCCAGTTGCCGCTGCAAACTCTGAATTTGCGAGTCTAACCCCGCTAGGGTGATCTGGTTTTGGCGCTGTTGTTGTTGCCCGCCAGAGATCGCCCCCAACAAGCTGCCATCCAGGGCAGCCTGAATCGCTGGGCCTTCCTGGCGGTCGTAGGTTTCTAGGGCCTGTTCGGCGGCCCTCAGATCCGCCTCCACCGCTGGCAATCGAGCATCCAGGGCTGTAATAATAGCCCGCAGCCTAGCTCGGTTGGTGACTCGGCTCAGTTCTACCATGCCCTCCACCAGCAAATCTGAGACCATCTGGGCTTCCTCCGCCGAGGGGCGCTTCACCACCACCACCACCCGCTGCACTACGTCCTCTTCGCCCTCCAGTTTGAGGGTTGTAGCGTCTCGAATCGCCTGGGGCGAGAGGGATGTTCCCTGCCTAGCCAGCTCCTTGGCCACCTGTTCTAGCAGTACATCCGCCAGCAAAAACTCCGTGGAAATAATGCCCTGCCCCCGCTCCTGCACCTCGGTTCCCGTAGTGGTGAGGGCCACCACGGGCGCGTTCAGCACCAGCATTCCCTCCGCTCGGTAGGTGGGTGGCGGCGGCGGTTGCAGAGCCACCACCGTTGACAGCCCCAACACCCCCAACAAACTGGCCAAGGCAGGCCACTTATAGCGGTCGAGGGCAAGCAGGTAGCGACGGATCAGGGGAGAGGGCATGGACTCAGAGGGAGACAGAGCGGAGGAGGAAAGCCAACAAACACCACATCTAGAGCTTCAACCGATCAGGGTAGACACAAGAGAGGATCGCTAAGGTCTGAACAGGGACTCGGCAGCATTGGTCAGGGAATCAAAAAAGAGCAGAAAACCTAAGACATCCCGGAAGGGCTGGGTGAAGGTGTTCAGCGCGTAGGTGACATTGGCCAGCAAATTGCGATCAACCACAATCACGTCATTTTCCTGGAGGGGAATGTTCTGGCTGAGGTCGCCCTGCACCGCCGCCCGCGCATCCACCACAATCGTATCGGCAGATCCCCTTTCGGGATTAAACCGCAGCACAGCAATCCGGTGGTAGGCCGCCAAATCGGGGTTAACCCCAGCTTGGGCCAAGGCATCTAAAAAGCGCCCCCCGTTCCGCAGGGTGATGGCCCCAAACCGAGCTTCGGTACCCCGCGCCCCAGAGGCTCGGTTGAGAATACGCACCACCATTTCGGGCTTGGCTAAGGTGGAGGTAGCCACCAGGTTCCGGTCATACTCGTCTAGGCGGGTGGGATCAAGGCGTGGCACCGCAATCACATCACCACTTTGGAGGCGAAGATCGGGGATAGGCTGTCCCAAGCGCAACGGCGTAAACAGATCGACGGTTTCCCTCAACACCGTGCCATCCTGGAGGGTGCGCTGAATTTCAATGGCGCGCAAATCCGCCAGGGCAGAGGCCCCACCCGCCGTCACCAGCGCCACGGACAGTTGCGGAGCCTGGAGCGGATAAAACCCCGGTCGCGGCACCTCCCCCACAATGGTGACCTCCACGGGGCGCAGGGCTACCAAGGTAAGCGAGACCTCGGGGTTAACCACATACTGGTCGTACCGCTGCCGAATCTGCTCCTGGGCCTGGTCGAGGGTAAGCCCCGCCAGGTTGAGTGATCCCGCCAAGGGTAAAACAATGTTGCCCTGTAAATCGAGGGTGGCCTGAAAACTGAGATCCGGAAACCGCTGTACCCCCACAAAAATGCCGTCCCCCGGCCCCAGACGATAGCGATCAAAGGGAACATCCACCGCCGCTGGGGCGCTAGCAGCTGGACTAGGTCGGCGGGCAGGATCGCCAGCAGGATAGGGCAGCCGAGGAGTCTGAAACCCAGTAGGCTCCGCTTCAACAGGTATGGGAACCAGAGGAGAAGGGGATAAGGGCCGTTCGGGCTCCATCACCCCAGAGTCTGTCCATTCTGTAACAGGGAGCACAATACCACCCTCTGCACCGTCAACCCTCTGTTGGCCTGGATTGAGAGGCTCCGTCAGTGGGAGGAGATCCTGGGCCAAGGCAGGATCACTGAGGACAATCGCCACCCCGTATCCCAGGACGCCACCCCAGACCAGTCGTCCCGCAGGGCATAGCCCAAGCCACGGCTTAGCCCCAAACCGAT
>CAZWNR010000486.1:0-3525 GCA_964635665.1 uncultured bacterium
CTGCGTAGTATTTGCAGGGGCGCACACAGGCATAGAGGTCGTTGATCTGCCGCAGGGCTACGTTTAATGAGCGAATGCCGCCGCCGATGGGGGTGGTCAACGGCCCCTTGATGGCGACGCCGTATTCCTGAATGGCCTTGAGGGTGTCTTCGGGCAGGTATTGGTAGGTGCCGTACTGTTCACAGGCTTCATCGCCTGCGTAGACCTTGAACCACTCGATTTTTCGTTGGCCACCGTAGGCTGCCGCCACTGCCGCATCAAAGACCCGCTGGGCGGCTGGCCAAATGTCTACCCCCGTGCCGTCGCCGCGAATGTAGGGAATGATGGGGTTGTCTGGCACCACGGGTTCGCCGTCTTTGAAGGTGATGCGTTCGCCCACGGTGGGGGGGGTAAGCCGTTCGTACATCGCAATTTGCCCAGAATACGACAAGACAAACCACAGTCTAATCTGCTTTCTGCCCTAAAACGGATGGTTTGAGAACGATTTGGCGGGGCTTAAGACATTTTTTAGACTGTGGGGGTTGGTATTGGTTACTGGTCATTGGTCATTGGTTATTGGGGGTTGGGGGCATGGCCTACCCTACGGTTTGGGGCCGATGGGGTACAGGTTAAGCGTGATTTGTTGCGGCAGATTTGGGCAACCTAAATGCTAATGGCGGCCCATCCCCTGGGATTCGCCGTGCGCCCCAAGGCTCATGCTACCCCTCGTACAGGCGTATCGCCGTGCGCTCCACCCTAATCTAGCTTTGTTAATAGGTGCTCCTCCGTGAAAACGATTCTCTTTGTGGATGATGACCCGATTTTACAAGTCGCCCTTTCCCGCCGGCTCCAGGCCCAAGATTACCAGGTGCTTCAGGCCAGTTCGGCCCAGGTTGCCCTAGACCTGTTGGCCACCGAGGCGGTGGATGTGGTGGTGTCGGACATTATGATGCCGGGGATGGACGGGCTGGAGTTTTGTCAGCGGTTGCGGGCTACTCCAGCGGGGCAGACGGTTCCCTTTATTTTCCTGTCTAGCCTGGGCGAGGTGAATGACCGGGTGCAGGGGCATCTGATAGGGGCCGATGATTATCTCCCCAAACCCTTCCACGTTAAGGAACTAATCGCCAAGGTGCAGGGGGCCATTGCCCGATCCGAACGGCTGCGGGGACTCCTCACTCAGCCCGCCCTGCCGCCCAGCCCAGCCCCCACCGAGGCTCCCTCCCTCCCCCTAACCCCTGCCGAAACCAAGGTGTTTTGGCAGGTAGTGCAGGGCTTCACCAATAAGCAAATTGGCGAACATCTCTGTCTCAGCCCCCGTACGGTGCAAACCCACCTCAGCAACATGTTGACCAAGTTGAGCCTAGACAACCGCTCCCAACTGGTGCGCTTTGCCTTTGAGCAGGGCCATAAACCCCCCGATGAAGTTGGAGTAGGCTCCCAAGACTAACTGATCTACTCCGGCACCTCGATGGTGACGGTGGCCGCAATGGGTTGGCCGTTGTGGGTGAGGGCTTCGTGACCGTTGGCATTGAGGCTCACGGTAATGGTGTTTGTTCCTGGGGGAAGCTGCGCTAGGTACAGCCAAGGGCCATAAATGCGTCCCTGTTTTTCGCCATTGATATAGAGATGCCCGTGGCCTGTGTTGGGCTGGTTGGCTTGGTTAATCAGCTCTGGGGCAAAGCGAAAGTGGGTGGTCTGAATCTCTAGGTTCCAACCCTGTATCGCATCGGGATGTACCACGATCTGCACGGTGGGAACGGGTTGCCCCGCCGGAATCTCCAGGGTGTCGTGGTGGTGGTGGCCAGACGGGGTGGATGGCTGATTGGCCTGGCCTGCGGAATGATCCGAGGGGTGATCTGAGCTTTGCTCCGAAGTTTGATCCGAGCTCTGAACTGGGGCCGAAGGATGGTTATGGGATGGGGTGGGGCTGGAATGAGGGGGATGATCTCCCGGAGAGGCCAGGGCGGGGAACTGGCTTAGATGACTACCGAGGGCAACACTGGTCGCCAGGAGAGCAAGGGCCGCGTGGAAAGGGAAAACCCGAAATCCGTGGTTCATGGGGGATATCTACCGTAACGTCAAACTGCAAAGGGGACTGGGTACAGCACCTCGGACAAACTCGTCGGCGTGACCGTCCAAAGGGATAGCGATAACGAATGTGGATGTCGGGCGAGTCCGGAGACATAAGGGCGGGAAAACCGCGTAAAAAACCCCAACTCTTTGCAGACTTGGGGCGGTTGAACTGGAGATCAACGCAGGCTTACCAACCTTTCTCCGCTTGGCTCAACACGTAGGCGGCCACATCGGCAATGTCCTCATCGCTGAGACGGCCCTTGAAGGCGGGCATGGCGTTTTTGCCGTTGGTTACCTGGGTGGTGATCGCTTCAATGGAGTCCATCCCGTACTGCTGGAGGTCAGCCTGCTTGAGGGTTTTGGCTCCATTCACCACGTTGCCGCCGCCAATGTGGCAGGCCGCGCAATTGTTACCAAATACTTGCCCACCATGGGCCAGGTCTGCCGCCTGGGCCGCCGGAGCGATCCATAGGGTGAGGGCTGTGGCCACGGCCACCACTAACAAAACAAGGTTGCGCATAGGAATCTATCACTCGTATCTCATCTCACTCGCCCCGTATTGTCTATGGCTGGGGAGGCGGAATCAAAAGACAGCCCGTCGAGGATTGCAAAACGTTAAGGTTATGACCAGCCGTTCAGGTAAAGATAGAACCCAGAGCCCCAGCGCTGCTGTTCTGAGGCCAAAGCCGCATTGCAAGCGCCTGATTCCAAAATCTAACAAACGGTGGGGGCGAGGTCTCCTCGCCCTTCCCAAGGAGTTTTCTTACCCTGTTCAACCAGGGGCATCCGTACAACGTCCCGACTAGCCCTCATCCCGTCTAGGTTAGGGTGGCTGGGTTGGGGGCATTCAGGGTCGGATCCAGGGAGGCCGAGGCTTCTATCTCGTCACTGGTGGCGGGTTGGGGATGGAAGTAGTTGTAGATGGTTTGGGCTAGTTGGGGGCCAATGCCGGGGACGGTGGCCAGTTGTTCGGGGCTGGCCTCTCGGATGTAGTCGATGGAGCGGAAGGCGGCGAGGAGTTCTCGTTGGCGATGGTGGCCCAGGCCGGGGATGTCCGACAGGCGGGAGCGGCGCATGCGTTCCGTGCGCTTTTGGCGATGGAAGCTGATGGCGAAGCGGTGGGCCTCGTCTCGCAAACGACGCAGGAGCTGAACTCCGGGCTGATCGGCCTCGGTGGTGAGGGGTTGGGATTCGCCGGGGAGAAAAAGCTCCTCCCGCTTTTTGGCGAGGCTGACCAGGTTTAACTCTTGCAGCAGGTTGAGGTCTTTGAGGACTTCCACCACGGCGGAGAGTTGTCCCTTGCCGCCGTCGATCATCACCAGGTCGGGCCAGTCGGGGTTGCCGATGCGGGGCAGATCGGGGTCGGCGGCATAGCGGCGGAAACGGCGGCGAATCACCTCGGCCATGCTGGCGAAGTCGTCGGAGTGGCCGGGGCGCACCTCAGGATTTTTGATTTTGTAGTGGCGGTAGTGC
>CAZWNR010000487.1:0-3523 GCA_964635665.1 uncultured bacterium
GGGCCGTAGGCAATCAGCACCAGTTCCGGGGGTAGGGCATCTTCTGGAATGTTGAGGGTGCCAGGGAGGGTACCGGGGGCGCTGTAGTTAAACTCGACGATGTCATCTAGTTCGTCGTCGTCCTCCTCCTCGTGGTCGTTGCTAAAGGCGAAGGGATCCAAAACGGCGGGAGACTCCATCAAAAACTGATTGGCCTCCAGGGTAAGGGAAGAGCGTCGATCCGTTAATCGGGCTTTGTCGGCGGCGGACGGAGTAGGGCGTTTAGGACTCTTGCGCTTACGGGCCATGGATCTTTCCCCATCAATGGACAATGCCAGCACATAAAGCATAAGGGCACAGCCGAAACTGTGCCCCTAGGCGTTAGCGGTTATTTAGGAAAGGTTGAGGAAAGGTATGGCAGACTACATCATGCCCATGCCGCCCATGCCACCCATGCCGCCCATACCGCCCATGCCACCCATGCCGCCCATGCCGCCCATGCCGGGGTCGCCAGCGGGGGCAGGAGGCTCAGGGATTTCGGCCACGAGGGCTTCGGTGGTGAGCACCAGACCCGCAATGGAAGCCGCGTCTTGCAGACCAGAGCGCACCACCTTAGCGGGGTCAACAATTCCAGCCTGGATCAGGTCTTCGTAGGCTCCAGTGAGGGCGTTGTAGCCGATGGGGAAGCTCTGGGCTTTGACCTTTTCGACCACCACAGAACCCTCTTGGCCAGCGTTGTCGGCAATCTGACGCAGGGGGGCTTCAATGGCTCGCTTGACGATGTCTACCCCAATCGCTTCCTCAGCGGTGAGGGAGGCCTTCACGGCGTCCAGTTTGGGCGCTAGGTGCAGCAGGGTAGCCCCACCACCGGGGACGATGCCTTCTTCCACAGCGGCCTTAGTGGCGCTGAGGGCGTCTTCGATGCGCAGCTTGCGATCCTTCAATTCGGTTTCGGTAGCGGCCCCGACCTTGATCACGGCAACGCCACCCGCTAGCTTAGCCAAGCGCTCAGAGAGCTTTTCCTTGTCGTAGTCAGAATCGGTGGCGGCCAGTTCCTTGCGGATCTGGGCGATGCGCTTGTCAATGTCGGCCTTGTTGCCCGCCTCAGAAACCAGGGTGGTGGTGTCCTTGGTGATGGTCACCTTCTGGGCAACCCCCAGCATCGACAGATCGGCGGTATCCAGGCTGAGGCCTTCTTCCTCGGAAATCACCTGGCCACCCGTCAGCACCGCAATGTCTTGTAGCATGGCCTTGCGGCGATCCCCAAAGCTGGGGGCCTTCACGGCGGCCACGTTCAGCACCCCACGGGCCTTGTTGACCACCAGGGTAGCCAGGGCTTCCCCTTCTAGGTCTTCAGCGATGATCAGCAGGGGTGCTCCCTCACGGGCAATACGTTCCAGCACAGGAACTAGGTCCTGGATGGAGCCGATTTTCTTGTCGGTGATCAGCACCCGGGCGTTGTCGAGTTCCACCACCATGCGCTCTTGGTCGGTGACGAAGTAGGGGGAGATGTAGCCCCGGTCGAACTGCATCCCTTCCACCACGTCTAGTTCGGTGTAGAGGGACTTGGACTCTTCCACGGTGATAACGCCGTCCTTGGTCACTTTTTCCATGGCATCGGCGATCATGCGACCAATTTCTTCGTCGCTGCCAGCGGAAACGGTAGCCACCTGGGCAATGGTATCGTTGCCCTCCACGGGCTTGGCCACGGCGGCAATCTCGCTCACCAGGGCAGCGACGGCCTTCTCAATGCCGCGACGCAGGCTGACGGGGTTGGTGCCAGCGGCCACGTTCTTCAAGCCTTCCTTTACCATCGCCTGGGCCAGCACGGTGGCAGTGGTGGTGCCATCCCCAGCCAGATCCTTGGTTTTGGAGGCCACTTCCTGCATTAGGCGAGCGCCTAGGTTCTCGAAGGGGTCTTCCAGTTCAATTTCTTTAGCAATGGTAATGCCATCGTTGACGATCTGGGGTGCGCCGTACTTCTTCTCTAGCACCACATTACGACCCCGGGGGCCGAGGGTAATCTTGACGGCATCGGCCAGGGCATTCACACCCTTTTCTAGGGACTGCCGCGACGCCTCATCAAAGGAAACTTTTTTTGCCATGTCCTGCTCTTTCAGCTCTCCAGAGACCAACTTAGCACTCTCTAAAGCCGAGTGCTAACTTCGTTAGAGTATCGCTGGACAGTAACGGGGGTAAGTCGCAATAACCGAACGTATGCAGGAATATGCTGGTTTGCATTAAGTCAGCGATCGCATGGCAACTGTTCAAGGCAGGCATTCACGATTATGTGCATCAGGTTTTGATTCCAATGGGATAGCTGGTTCGCCTGCTGAGCCGCCACTTCGGTCAGACCATAGATCTGGGTGGGTCATGACCAAGCTTTCCCATGTCGGTTCTAGCAGCATCTTGCCCACGCCGGTAGTGCGCTAGACCTGTGGATGGCTGTCCCAGAATTGTTGCCGTCGCTTAATCTGGCTTGGTGACACACACAGGTCTAGAACACTACCGTCTCACCCCTAGGGTTTTTCGGGTTAGGAATGGGGTTTTTCTGACTCGGATTTGCTCTGAAAATAGATTTGCATTCCTGGAGGTGTCGCGCCAGCGGCATGGACGATTGTTATGAGAGGCGATTAGAGGCACTTCAAATGGTGGATACTGAAGTGCTGATCGGGGTCAACCCACACCTCCACGGGCTGGAATCCGGCCTCCATAGCCAATAGTTGAAATTCCTCAACGGTGTATTTGTAGGAATATTCGGTGCGGAGGGTTTCGCCCTTAACAAAGAAAATTGCCGTGTCACCGAGGTGAACGACCTGATCGTCCTGGCTCACGATGGCCATTTCAATGCGTCCAGCGGTTTCGTTGTAATGGGCTTGGTAGGTGAACTGGCTGAGGTCGAAATTGGCCCCCAGGTCTCGGTTAATGCGGGTGAGCAGGTTGAGGGCAAAGGTGGCGGAAACGCCCTGGGCATCATCGTAGGCGGGTTCTAGGATGGCGGCAGATTTTTTTAGATCTACCCCCACGATCAACTCCCCTAGCACCGCTACGGTTTTGAGAAAGGCCACGGCCTCGGCAGGTTCGAGGTTGCCGATGGAGGAACCGGGGAAAAAGCCTATGGTGTGGCGCTGGTAGAGTTCCGGCACCTGATCCAACGGCAGAGGTTGGGTGTAGTCGGCGCAGAGGGCGATGGCTTCGAGTCCGTCAAAGTCTTGCATCAGGGCAAGACAGGATTCCTGGAGGTGCTGCCGGGAAATATCCACCCCAACGTAGGTGTGCATTTGGGGCGCGGCCTGGAGCAAAATCCGAATTTTTTGACTGCTGCCGCTACCCAGTTCCACCAAAACCCGGTAGTTGAGGGCGCGGGCAATGTCGTCAGTGTGGGCGCGGAGAATGGCCATCTCGGTGCGGGTGAGGTAGTACTCCGGCTGCTCGCAGATGGCATCGAACAGCGCCGAACCGTGCGCGTCGTAGAACCACTTCGGCGGCAGGTGCTTCTCGCCCTCCGCCGTCAGGCCGCGGAGCACGTCGGCGGCGAGGGCCG
>CAZWNR010000488.1:0-3505 GCA_964635665.1 uncultured bacterium
GTCCATCGAGGCCCTAGAGGCCGAGTTTGAAAAATGGCAGGATGCCCTGGTCAAAGCCTGCGCCAGACTCACTGGCCTGCGCCAGAAAACGGCTCAGGCCTTAGAAGCCCAACTCATCGCCGAACTAAAGCCCCTGGCCATGGAGCGGGTGCAGTTTCGGGTCAATCTCCAGCCCGCTACCCCTGGCCCCACCGGAGCCGATGCCATCCAGTTTGTGTTTAGTCCCAATCCGGGCGAACCACTGCAACCCCTGGCGGAAACCGCCTCTGGGGGGGAGATGAGCCGTTTTTTGCTGGCCCTAAAGGCCTGTTTTTCCCAGGTGGATGCGGTGGATACGCTAATTTTTGACGAAATTGACGTGGGTGTCTCCGGTCGGGTGGCCCAGGCCATTGCTGAAAAACTGCTGCAACTGGGCCAACGCCACCAGGTTCTGTGTGTCACCCACCAGCCCATGGTGGCCGCCCTCGCCGATGACCACTGGCATGTCAACAAGCAGGTGATTGGGGAAGCCGCCCCAGAAACCGCCCCAAACACCAAAACCGCAACCGTCAAGCCTCGCCAGTCTCGCCGGATGAAGGGCAACACTAAGGGAACTGCGGCAACCAAGCTTCAGGATCATGACGCTATCAGCGTTGAAAATCCGTCAAACATGGATCCAAAAACTCTCAATTCAGACGTAACCAGCGACGAAACCTCTGTCCGCACGGTCGTTAGAATTGCGCCGCTCAGTCTTGATCAACGACGGGAAGAACTGGCCCAACTGGCGGGTGGGGCCACCCATCAAGAAGCCCTTTCCTTTGCCGAGGCGCTGTTATCCCAGGCGGCCCAAATTCGCGCCAAAGTTTCCAGAAACCCGATTCAAGACAAGGTGTGAACTGGGCTACTGCCATTTCAAAGGTGATGGGCTATTATGTCAGCAAATGTTTTGCAAGGATTGTGGAAGAGGTAAATTCTATCCCAGAATCCGTGCAACATTAACCACCCTGCAACGTTTTGGTTCGGAGAGACTCGTGACTATTTATATTGGGAACTTGTCCTTTCAGGCTTCTGAGGACGACATTAGGGATGTATTTGCCGAATACGGCGAAGTAACCCGCATTAGCTTGCCCATCGACCGGGAAACCGGGCGGAAGCGCGGCTTTGCCTTTGTGGACATGGCCGATGAAGCGAAGGAGGACTTGGCTATCTCTGAACTCGACGGGGCAGAGTGGCTTGGTCGGGAACTGCGGGTGAATAAGGCGCGCCCTCGCACCGATGATGGTGGCGGTGATCGCCCCAACCGCAGCAATCGCTTCTCCCACAACCCGCTCTAGGGCTAAGCCCCAATTCGGGGTTGACTCACCCAGGACTGGTTCTGCATTTTTTGGAGCTTTCAGAGGCGTTTTTTAGGCGTCTCTGTTTTGCTGTATCTGTATGAAGCGATGGCGATGGTTGGCGGCAGCGGGGGTGTTGCTGGGGCTGCTGCTGGCGGCCCTAATTTTGCTCGATTCTCTTTCCCGTATTTATGTGACCTTAGCGGCCCTATCTCCGCCCCTGGCGCGACTGGCGTTGGGGTTATTTGTTCTGGTTTTAGGAGGGCTCGTTGGGTTTGGCCTATACTCCCTCTGGCCTTTTTTACGTCCCCGCCGCCGATCTACCCTACCGCCCCGTCCCCGCAGTGCCACTGAGGCCGCTAGCCTCAACCTGGAAGCCGTGCAGCGTCAGGTGGAAGCCATTCAAGATCAGGTGGCGCGACAGGCCATTTTAGAGCAATCCCAAGCGCTTCAGGAGTCCCTCTATCGCGGCGATCTGACCCTGGCGGTCTTTGGCGTCGGGTCGGCGGGCAAAACATCACTGATTAATGCCTTGGTGGGCAAATCCGTCGGAGCAGTTGGCGCGACCCTCGGCACCACCCAAACCGAGCAAACCTATGAATGGCAACTGCCCCAGGTACCCCGTCATCTGCAGTTGATCGATACCCCCGGTTTGTCGGAAGCCGGAGTAGCGGGCACCGAGCGGGAACAGGCCGCCCGGGCCACCGCCGCCCGTGCGGATTTGATCCTATTTGTGGTGGATGACGACCTCCGCCAGAGCGAATATGTCATTCTTCAGGACTTGTTGACCCTGGGTAAACGTACCCTGGTGGTCCTGAACAAGGCCGATCGTTATCCCCGCCAGGATCTGGAGGCGCTGCTGAATCGGTTACGGTCTCGCCTGGTGCCTCCCCTCGGTGAAGATGATGTGGTGGCCATTGCCGCCCAGCCCCAGCCCTTACCCCAAATGGGGGGTGGCGTGGTGCAGATGCGGCCTAATCTGTTTCCTCTGATCGCCCGTTTAGCGGACGTGTTGTGTCAGGAAGGGGATAGCTTAATTGCCGATAACCTGCTGCTGCAAAGCCAACACCTGAGCGACCAAGCCCGTCGCCTACTGGAACAGCAACGCCAAGCCCAGGCCGATGCCATCATCGACCGCTACCAGTGGCTAGGAGCAGGAGCCATTGCCCTGACGCCCTTGCCCGGATTTGACTTTTTGGCCACTGCCGCCATCAATGCCCAAATGGTCGTGGATTTGAGCCGCGTCTATGGCTGTGAGGTGAGCCTGGAAGAAGGCAAAGCCCTGGCTCTCTCTCTGGCCAAGACCCTGACCGGATTGGGATTGGTTAAAGGCACGGTGGATTTGCTTTCCCTGGGCCTGCAACTGAACCTGGCCACCGCTGTGGCTGGGCGGGCGCTAAAGGGGGCCAGCGGCGCATACCTCACCCGGATTGCCGGCAAGAGCTTTGTGGAATACTTCCGGCAAAACCAAACCTGGGGCGACGGCGGCATGGGAGCCGTCGTTGAAGAACAGTTTCGCCTCAATCAGCGCGATGCCCTCTTCAGGGCCTTTGTGCAGGAGGCCACCCGTCGCCTAGAGCCCCTGATTCAGCCCCAGTAGCCCCATTGGATCACCTCTCGTCACCTCTCGTCACCTCTCGTCACCTTTCGTCTGCACGGCCAAGGGCATGTTGAGTTGTTGAAGGTCTTTGAGCTAAGATGCTACCCCCTAACTCATTACGGTTTTAACCTATGGCACCACAGCGCGTTTTTTCGGGTACCCCGTGGGAATCTGCCGTAGGCTATTGCCGCGCCCTGCGGGTGGGGTCGCAGATTTTAGTATCGGGTACGGCCCCTAGCGATGGCCAGGGCGGCACCGTGGCCCCTGGGGATGGCTACGCCCAAACCCACCGCTGTCTAACCATTATTGAAGAAGCCTTAGAGGAATTGGGGGCTGGCCTATCCGACGTGGTGCGTACCCGCATGTATGTGACGGATATGGGCCAGTGGGAGGCCATCGCCAAGGCCCACCAGGAGCGCTTCGGCGACCATCCCCCCACCAGCACGATGGTGGAGGTGGCAGGGCTGATCAATCCAGACATGGTGATTGAAATTGAGGCAGAATCCTACTGTTCGCCCCAGGCCCAGGAGACCCCACCCGAAGCCCCCCCCAAGACCCCGCGCGCCCACCTCCGTCGCCCAAATCCACCGGG
>CAZWNR010000489.1:0-3483 GCA_964635665.1 uncultured bacterium
ACCGCTGTCGCAACTGCATGAGGTCGGCCCCTTTCAGTTCAGTCCCCCCGGCGACGTTTTGATGGCCCAGGGGCAGCGGGTTCAGTTTTGGCGACCCTACGGCGGTCTAGTGCGGTAGCCATCGGTATAGAACCCCGGTTTCTCGCCCAACGGGCCAAATCTGCCGTGCGCACAGCCGACCAGAAACCGGGGGTTTAGCCCCACGGTACCGATGCGTTGGGCCGTCACCATTTTTGTAACCCAGCTTTAGCCAAACCAAAGCACGGCTAAGGTCAATTCAAGCTCTGAACTTCAAGCCCCAAGATTCAATACCAAATCCGAATTCCAGACTCCCGATTTTCAGCCTGGCCAACCTTGCGTAGGGGCGAGGTCTTCTCGCCCGCCAAACCGAGGGTAATTCAGCAGGATTTGGTACAAGATGCAAACCCCAAAATTTATACTTCAACATTGCCCCATGACTTTCTTCACCCTTTCCACCAAAACCCTGATGACGCTGGTTGCCCTCGGCACCCTGACCACCAGCGCCCTGGCCTGTGCCCCCCTGCCCGATACCGCAACGTCCTCCCCCGGAGAGGCGGTGGTGATTGACCCCGCCACCGATGAGCAACCAGGCGATTGGGGCGACGCCAACGTCGAGGATGTTCTCACCCCAGCAGTGCGGGCGCGCATTCTGCAAAGCGTGGCCCTGGATCTAGACCGTCCCGGGGCGGATCTTCGCATTGCCGCCGCCGAAACCGCCACCTTTGATGGCTGCATGGGTATCTATGTGCCCGATATGGCCTGCACCGCCATCGCCATTTTTGGCCTGCGGGTGGTGGTTACCGATGGCGACCAAAGCTGGGTCTACCACACCCACCAAGAGGTTGGCACCCACGGCGTGGTGCAAAACCCCACCGCCAGCGGCAGCCGCAATGGTCTCGTTCCCGACTTCATCCCTCGCCCGGTAACGGAAACTGAGCCGGACAGCCAAGACCACCTCTTTCGGGCTGTGGAGTCGGGCAGCTTGGCGGGCTACGTCAAAGAAACGATGCTGATGACCGATGGCCGATTGATCCAAAAAGAAAGCGGTAGGGTCGTTGCCGAGGCTCAACTGTCACCGGAACAGGTCGCCGCCTTCCAGCAGGTGCTTGAGGATCAGCGCTTCCCTAACCTGAACCGAATGCGCTACGTCACCGATGCTGCCTTTGCCGACTATCCCACCGTGCGCCTGTCGTCTCGATACCTGGAAACGGAATACATTGACCTCGCCCTAGAAGATGCCCCCGTCGCCCTTCAGACCATTGTTGTCGCCTGGAGTGATCTGGTGGCCGAGGCCGGGCTGTGATTTAACGGTGGTTCAGCCCCACGGCATCGCTGATACTGTCTAGCTGGTGTTCCTCCAGCTTGGCGACCAGGCCAGCCATCATCCGCTGCACCATCCAGGGGCCTTCGTAGATCCAGCCGGTGTAGGTTTGCAGTAGGGTGGCCCCAGCGGTGAGTTTGTCCCAGGCATCCTCGGCGGTGAAGATGCCGCCCACCCCCACAATCGGCAACTGGCCTCCGGTGCGCTGGTAGATGTAGTGAATCACCTCGGTGGAACGCTGGCGAAGAGGTGCTCCGCTGATGCCGCCCGCCTCTTCGGTAATGGGGCGTCCGGTTTGGGGCAAAACCTGGGTTTTGAGCCCCTGGCGCGAGAGGGTGGTGTTGGTGGCGATAATCCCTGCCAGATTGTAGTTCTGGGCTACGTCGATGACTTCATCAATGGCGGGCCAGTCCAAATCCGGCGCAATTTTCACCAGCAGGGGCTTTTGGCCGTCGTTTTCGGCTTGCAGGGCGGCCAGGATGGGGGCTAGTTGGTCGGCGGCTTGCAGGGTGCGCAGTCCTGGCGTGTTGGGGGAGGACACGTTCACCACAAAGTAGTCGCCGTAGGGTTTGAGGGCGCAAAAGCTAGTTCGGTAGTCCTCGGCGGCTTCTTCCAGGGGCGTGATTTTCGATTTGCCCAGGTTGATGCCAATGGGAATGCTGGGGCGGTGATCGTCCCAGTTGGGAGCCAAGCGGGCCGCCAGGGCCTCAGAGCCCTGATTATTAAAGCCCATGCGGTTGAGGGCCGCTTCGTCTTCCACCAGGCGAAACAGGCGCGGCGGCGGATTTCCGGGCTGGGCATGGCGGGTAACGGTGCCCAGTTCCGCATAGCCGAAGCCAAATAGGGGCCAAGCTAGGGCCGCTTCGCCGTCTTTGTCAAACCCCGCCGCCAGCCCCAGGGGGTTCGGGAAAGACAGCCCCCAAACCCGCTGTTCCAAACGCGGATCGCCATAGCCAAACTGTTGCCGCGCCCAGGATTGAATGCCCGACCGAGCAGATTTGGGTTGACCCAACCAGTTCAAAATGCCCATGGCATAGCCGTGCAGCCATTCGGGATCGAGCTTGAGCCGATTAAAAATCAGGGGCCGAAGGTATTGGAGGTAGGGATCGTTCACGCCGGATAACGCAGGGTAACAACGCAGCCATGGCCATGCTCGACTCTACCTTAATACGATTAGGTTTTAATGCGATTAGGTCGCGAGGCTGGCGTAGGTTGGTACGTGGCACTGGCGGATGATAGCGGTGATGCGATCCACCTCCTCTGGGGTGAGGGCCGAGCCGGAGGGCAGGCATAGCCCGGTGGCAAAGAGGGCTTCGGCCACGGATCCGCCAATGCATTCGCACCCAGCAAACAGCGGTTGCCGATGGAGAGGCTTCCAGACGGGGCGAGATTCGATCTGGGCCGCCGCCAGGGTACGGAGGATGTGGTCGCGGTCACAGCCAAACTGATCGGGGTCGATGGTGAGGCAGGTGAGCCAGCGGGTGGCCTTGCCGTAGCTGGCTTCGGGCATAAAGGCTAGCCCCGGTAGGTCGGCGAGGGCCTGGTGGTAGCGCTCGAAGTTGCGGCGGCGGGCCTGCACCCGGTCGGCCAACACCTGGAGCTGCCCACGCCCAATCCCCGCCAGCACATTGCTGAGGCGATAGTTGTAGCCCATGGCCGAGTGTTGGTAGTGGGGGGCCGGGTCTCGCGCCTGGGTGGCCAAAAATCGGGCTTCCTGCACCAAATCTGCCCGATGCGACACCACCATGCCGCCGCCGGAGGTGGTGATAATTTTGTTGCCGTTGAAGGAAAAAATCCCAAAGTGGCCTAGGGTGCCCGGAGATCGCCCCCGATAGGTGGCCCCTAGGGCCTCGGCGGCATCTTCAATCAGTGGGATATCGTAGCGATGGCAGGCCGCCAGAATCGGGTCAATGTCGGCACTTTGGCCATAGAGGTGAACCAGCACCACCGCCTTGGGCCGCTTGCCCTGGGCCACCCGCTGCTCTAGGGCTTGCTGCAACAAATGGGGATCCATGTTCCAGGAGGTGTGATCGCTGTCTACAAATACGGGCCGCGCCCCCAGGTACAAAATTGGATTGGCCGTGGCCACAAAGGTGAGGGTGGAACACAGCACCTCATCCCCTGGCCCCACCCCCGCCAGG
>CAZWNR010000490.1:0-3475 GCA_964635665.1 uncultured bacterium
CGAGGGGCTATCGGTGGGCGAACAGTTGGTGACCCAGGGTAGCCTCACCCTCTATGCGGAATCGCGCAAAACCCAGACCGCCGAGGCCGAACCCGCCGCCGAAACGGCCCCCGTTGCAACCGAGGCTCCGGCGACCAGCGAAGCTCCTATGGCGACTAGTGAGACCGCCGCTCCTACTAGTGAAGTTGCTCAAGAAGCGGAGACTTCTGGAGGATTGCCGGTAGGGCTACTGGTGGGATTAGGCGTTGTGGCGGTGGCGGGCACTGGGACGATGGTCGTTTTGAGCAGCCGCAAGAAAAAGAGCCGATTCTCCGAGGGCACCTATTCCGATAAGTAGGGGAGAGGTTCCCTCGCCCTTTCTCTCCCCAGGAGACTACTTACCCATCTCCTGGTTCTAGCCATCAAATCCTCTTGAGAGGATTTCGGCTTTGAGCCTGGGATTTTTAATCCTTGGCTCGTCGGCTCGTCGGCCATAACCACCAGGGAGTGAACTCCCTGGCTGATCGCAAACGTCTGCTGAAGCAGACTCAAAAATTTCTTCGCAAACCTGACTGAAATGTTGAATTCCCTGCTCAATCAGACGCTCAAAAATTCCATTGCCCAGCGGTGGTTCATTGTGGCGGCGGCTATTGCCGTGACCATCTGGGGCGTGTTCACCGTGTCCCAGATGCCCCTGGACGTGTTCCCCGAATTTGCGCCACCCCAGGTAGACATCCACACCGAAGCCCCTGGCCTTGCCCCGGAGGAGGTAGAAACCCAAATCACCGTGCCCATCGAAAGTGTGGTGAACGGCCTACCGGGAGTCACCACCGTGCGCTCTTCCTCCAAGGTGGGGCTGTCGATGGTGAGTGTGGTGTTTGACCAAGAGGCCGACATTGCCCAGGCGCGGCAGTCCGTCACCGAGCGGCTGCAACAGGTGAGTAGCCAGTTGCCAGCGGGTGCCCACACGCCGGAACTTTCGCCCCTGGCCTCGCCCCTAGGCACGATTTTGATGTATGCCTTCACCCTAGATAGCCAGAGCGGTCAGGGTAATGGTCAGGGACAGACCTCGATGATGGATCTGCGCCGTTTGGTGGAGACTACCCTCAGCCAGCAGATTTTGTCGGTGCCGGGGGTAACGCAGGTGACGGTCTACGGCGGCGACGAGCGGCAGGAGCAGGTGTTAGTTGACCCCGATCAACTGCGGCAGCGTAATGTGGCTCTGAATGAGGTCACCGCTGCGGCCCGTGGGGCCAACGCCAACGCACCGGGGGGCTTTTTAATTGGCGGCGGTCAAGAATTGCTGATTCGCGGGTTGGGGCAAATTCAAACCATCGAGGATCTTCAGCGGTCGGTGGTGAAGGTCGAGAACGGCGAACCAATTTTGCTGCAAGATGTGGCCGAGGTGCAGACCGGAGCTGCCCTAAAGCGAGGCGATGCCAGCTTTAACGGCCAGCCCGCCGTGGTGCTGATGATCAACAAGCAGCCCGATGTGGATACCCCCACCGTCACCCGTGATGTGGAAGCGGTGATCGCCGATTTGCAGCCCACCTTCCCCGCCGATGTGCAGATGGTTCGCACCTTCCGGCAGGCGAATTTTATTGATTCGGCCATTGGCAACGTCAGCGGTTCGTTGATTGAGGGCATCATCATTGTCTCGGTGATCATGCTGCTGTTTTTGATGAACTGGCGCACCGCCATCATCACCCTCAGCGCCATTCCCCTGTCGCTGCTGATTGGCCTAATGTTCATGAACGCCTTTGGCCTGGGCATCAACACCATGACCCTCGGTGGTCTGGTGGTGGCCATTGGCTCGGTGGTGGATGATTCGATTGTGGACATGGAAAACTGCTATCGGGGGCTGCGGGCAAACCAGGCCCAGGGTAACCCCAAGCCCCCCTTCCAGGTGGTCTACGACACCTCGGTACAGGTGCGGCTGGCGGTGATTTTCTCCACGGTGATCATCGTCGTGGTGTTTGCCCCCATCTTTAGCCTCACCGGGGTGGAAGGGCGGATCTTTGCGCCCATGGGCTTGGCCTATCTGCTGTCCATCCTGGCCTCAACCCTGGTGGCGATGACCCTCTCCCCGGCGCTGTGTGCGATTCTGCTAGCGAATCAGACCTTGCCCCAGGAAGGCACGTTCGTGTCGCGTTGGGCAGAGCGGCTCTACCGTCCCCTGCTGAACCTAGCGATACGGGCACCCCAGGCAATCTTGGCCCTGGCCCTGGCGTTGCTGGTGGCGGCGATGGCGGTGGTGCCCTCCCTGGGACGGGTGTTTTTGCCGGAATTTCAAGAAACTTCCCTGGTCAATTCCATGGTGCTGTTCCCAGGGGTTTCGCTGGATATCACCCAGGGGGCAGGCATTGCCCTGGCCAACTCGCTCCAAGACAACCCCCTCTACAAGTGGGTGCAGGTGCGGGCGGGACGCACCCCTGGCGATGCCGACGGAGCCGGGGTGAACATGGCCCATGTGGATATCGAACTCAGCGACCTGGCCCTAGAAGACCGAGAAGCCAGCATTCAACAACTGCGGCAAGCCTTCTTAGCCCTACCCGGTGTGGCCCCCAATGTGGGCGGGTTCATCTCCCACCGCATGGATGAGGTACTGTCCGGGGTACGCAGTGCCATCGCCATCAAAATCTTTGGTCCCGACCTGGCCGAACTGCGCCGCCTAGGCGAACAAGTGCGCGACACCATCGAACCCATCGAGGGCGTGGTAGACCTTCAGCTAGAGCCGCAATTGCCCATTCGTCAGGTGCAAATTCAGTACGACCGCACCGCCGCCGCCAGCTACGGCCTCACCATGGCGGCGATCTCCGATGTGGTGGAAACGGCGCTGAATGGGCGAATTGTGTCCCAGGTTCCCGAAAATCAGCAGTTGGTGAATGTGGTTGTCACCTTGCCCCCAGCGGCTCGTAATAATCTGGATGCCATCCGTGCTATCCCCATTGCTACCCCCACGGACGACACCATTTCCCTCGGCGATGTGGCCACGGTCGATTACGGCATGGGGGCCAATGTGGTGAACCGAGAGGATGTATCGCGGCTAATTGTGGTTTCCGCCAACGTTGCTGAGCGGGATTTGGGCAGCGTGGTGGGAGATATCCAGACTCAAATTCGGGCAAACGTGACCCTGCCCAGCGGCTACTTTATCCAGTACGGGGGCCAGTTTGAGTCAGAACAGCGGGCCAGCCGTAGTCTGTTGGTCTACAGCCTTTTGGCAATAGTTGTAATTGCCGTGCTGATGTTCTTCTCCGTCAAATCCCTCCCCGCCACCGTGGCGATTATGATCAATCTGCCCCTGGCTCTCGTCGGCGGCATTGCCTCGATTTTGCTCACCGGGGGCGTGATGTCCATCGCCTCGCTGATTGGCTTCATTACCCTGTTTGGGGTGGCGGTGCGAAATGGTCTGCTGCTGGTGGACAACTACAACCACCGCTTCGCCCAGGGAATGCCCCTGAAAACCGTGATCATCGGCGGCTCCCTCGACCGAGTC
>CAZWNR010000491.1:0-3470 GCA_964635665.1 uncultured bacterium
CAAGGGAGTAGCGTTGGCGATCTGGATGGCTTCGTCCAGGCTGGATACCCGGAATACCAGGGCCACGGGGCCAAAGAATTCCTCCTGGTCGGCGGGGGTGCCGGGGGGAATCTGGGTCAAAATCGTGGGCGGAAACCAGTTGCCTCCCTGGAATTCGGCGGGTAGGGACGCCTTCAAGGCCGCCACATCACCGCCGATCAACGCTGTTGCCCCCTGGTCTAGGCAAGCCGTTACCTGATGCTCCAATTCCTGACAAATTGAAGGGGTCGCCAATGGCCCCACGGTGATGCCCTCGGCCATGGGGTCGCCCACGGTCAGGGCCGCAAACCTGTCCCGCAGTCCCGCTTCAAAGGCTTCAGCGATGGCTTCGTGGACAAGGAACCGCTTGGCGGCAATGCAGGATTGGCCATTGTTTAGCATCCGGGCGGTGGCGGCGGCGGCAATGGCTTCCTCCAAATGGGCGCTAGGCATCACCACAAAGGGGTCGGTACCCCCCAGTTCCAGCACGGTCTTTTTAATCTGGCGACCACAGGCCGACGCTAAACTCGCCCCAGCGGGTTCGCTCCCGGTCAACGCCGCCGCCTTGATGCGGTCATCCGCAACCAAGGCTTCGATACGAGACGCGCCCATCAGCAGGGTTTGGAACGCCCCAACCGGAAAGCCGGCCTTTTGGAAGACCTCCTCAATGGCCAGGGCGCACTGGGGCACATTGGAGGCGTGCTTCAGCAGCCCCACATTCCCCGCCATCAGTGCCGGGGCGGCAAAGCGAAACACCTGCCAAAAGGGAAAGTTCCAGGGCATCACCGCCAGGATCGCCCCCAAGGGCTGGTAGCGCACCAAGCTACGGCTGGCATCGGTGCTAGCAGGCACATCGGCCAAAAATGCCTCGGCGTGGTCGGCATAGAAGCGACAAACCCAGGCGCTTTTTTCCACCTCGGCCACCGCCGCCGCTAGGGGTTTGCCCATTTCTAGGGTCATCAGCTTGGCGTAGGCCTGTTTGTTGGTCTCTAGCACCGCCGCCGCCGCCCGCATCCACTCCGCCCGCTGGGCAAAGGATGTCTGGCGGTAGGTCAAAAACGTCTCCGCCGCCTGGGACAAATTGGCCTCCAGGTCGGTGTCGCTGATTTCCTCAAAAACTTGAATGGTGGTTCCGGTGGTTGGATTAACGCTGGCAATTCCCATCCTTCGACCTCCTAAATGATGCGTAATGAGGTCGGCAACCCGGCACTGAACATTTCCCCGATAAACGGCGACCCACCACAGCGCATCCAGACCCAAAAGACGACAGGGGAATTCCCCAAAGGCTTGGCCCCGGCAGCGCCACAGTTGGCGAGTGCTGCCTTGCTGGTTCAGTGTTTAGCCGTCAACCCCTAATGTGTCGCTCAACAAAGAAATGTGCTCAAAAACACGATTTCCCCTAATCCATCCTAGATCGGGTTTTCCCCAACTCGTGTTAAGCAATGATGACGGAAATTACGGAAAATCAACGAATTTGAGCCGCAGTAAGTCGTTGTATACAACCTGGAAACCCTTGCCTCGATGACCATTAAGCCTATCTCTGGGCCTCGAATCGCATCCCGATGGCCGCTAAAAATGGCTCTAAATTATTTAGAAAACGGGTTTCTTTCTAGCGTTATTGGGGAGACATCACCCCAGCCTTAGAAACCCGGGTGCTAGGGCTGAAGGCCCAAATTGCCGCCTAGCACCCAGCGGATACCAAGGCGGATATCACGCTTAACCTGGCGATACTCCCACCGTCTCATCGTGCCCCTACCAAGCTTGGCTAATCAGCCGCAACAAGCTGGATCTGACGGGAGACCAAGGGGTAGGAGCATCAGCGCTTTTTCGCTCAATTCCCGGCCATCATCTGGGCAACGAAGTTGGTATAGACATCGCCACTGAGGAAGTTGGCGTTTTCTAGCACCTTTTGGTGGAAGGGAATCGTGGTGGGCAGTCCGGTGATGGCGCATTCCCGCAGGGCGCGTTTCATGCGGCGAATGGCGGTGGGACGATCTGGCCCCCACACAATCAGCTTGCCGATCAGAGAATCGTAGTAGGGCGGGATTTCGTAGTCGGTGTAGACGTGGGAATCCATCCGTACCCCCATGCCGCCCGGTGCCAGGTAACCGTTGATGCGGCCCGGATTGGGGCGGAAGTTGTGGTCGGGGTCTTCGGCGTTGATGCGGCACTCGATGGCGTGGCCCCGGAACTGAATTTCTGATTGGGTGAAGGGCAGCTTCTCCCCCTGGGCGACGCGCAGTTGGGCAGCAATCAGGTCAATCCCCGTGATCATTTCGGTGACGGGGTGTTCCACCTGGATGCGGGTGTTCATCTCCATGAAGTAGAAGTTGCCGTGGCCGTCCACCAGAAATTCGACGGTGCCCGCGCCCACGTAATTGATAGCTTTCGCCGCTAAAATGGCGGCATCCCCCATTTTTTGCCGCTGATCCGCCGTCAGGATGGGGCTAGGGGCTTCCTCCAGCAGTTTTTGGTGTCGTCGCTGGATGGAGCAATCCCGCTCGCCCAGGTGGACGACATTGCCGTAGCTGTCGGCCAAAATTTGAAACTCGATGTGGCGGGGCCGCTCGACAAATTTTTCTAGGTACACTCCAGGGTTGCCAAAGGCGGCTTGGGCTTCCCCTTGGGCGGCCATGAAGGCCTTGCTCATGTCGGCTTCGGTTTGCACCAGGCGCATCCCGCGCCCGCCGCCGCCCGCCGTGGCCTTGATGATGACGGGATAGCCAATCTCCGCTGCAATCTGGTAGGCCTCGGTTTCGTCCATCAGCAGGCCATCGCTGCCGGGGACGGTGGGCACCCCCACCCGCTGCATAGTTTCCTTGGCCGTAGACTTATCGCCCATCTTGCGGATGGCCTCTGGAGATGGCCCCACAAAGACGATCTGGTGGTCGGCGCAGATCTCGGCAAAGCGGGCGTTTTCCGCCAAAAAGCCGTAGCCGGGATGGATGGCGCTGGCGTTGCGGGTGAGGGCAGCCGCGATGATGTTGGGAATGTTCAGGTAGCTCTTTTGGCTGGGGGCTTCGCCGATGCACACCGCCTCGTCCGCCAGTTGGACGTGCAGGGCGTGGCGATCCACAGTGGAATGCACCGCCACCGTGGCGATACCCATTTCCTCACAGGTGCGGAGAATGCGGAGCGCGATTTCTCCCCGGTTAGCAATCAAAATTTTAGAAAAGCGCATTCTATAGGGCGATAGTCTCTCAACCAGAATCATACGATGGTTGCTGATCCTATCACGGGGGACGGGGGAGAAAATTTGTGATCCAAGGGGGCTAACAAAGCTGCCATTATGGTTTATTCTGGTAAAGCTGAGATTCGTGCCAGGCTAAACACCCTCATGGGCTTGGGTTGTGCGGTTTCAGTCCATCTGCGGATGTGGTGGAATTGGTAGACACGCACGCTTGAGGGGCGTGTGGCTCACGCTGTGCGAGTTCGAGTCTCGCCATCCGCAT
>CAZWNR010000492.1:0-3467 GCA_964635665.1 uncultured bacterium
CCTCCCTGGCCGACGCTCGTTCTACCAGGACTTGGCCTAGCCTAGATCTAAACCTACAGAAGCCTTTGGTGATTGGCGATGTGGCGATCCACAGCCGAGTGCTACAGTCGCCCTTGTCGGGGGTGACGGATCGGGCCTTTCGGGAACTGGTGCGCCGTTATGCGCCAAATTCCATGCTCTACACCGAAATGGTGCAGGCCTCTGGGCTTTGCCATGCCCGTGAGCTAGAGAAAATTATGGACATCGGCCCGGAAGAGCAGCCGATCAGCATTCAGCTATTTGACTGTCGGCCCGACTTTATGGCCGAGGCGGCCAGGATGGCGGAGGCGGAGGGGGCCAAAACCATTGATATCAATATGGGCTGTCCGGTCAACAAAATCACCAAGAAGGGGGGCGGGTCTTCGCTGCTGCGGCAGCCGGAGGTGGCGGAGGCCATCGTGAAGACCGTGGTGGAGGCGGTTTCAGTACCCGTCACCGTCAAAACCCGTATTGGCTGGGACGATGACGACATCAACGCCGTGGAATTTGGCCATCGGATGGAAGCTGCCGGAGCCCAAATGCTTACCCTGCACGGACGCACCCGCTGCCAGGGCTACCACGGCCCCGCCCGCTGGGAGTGGATCGCCCGTGTCAAAGCGGCCCTATCAATTCCGGTGATTGCCAACGGCGACATTATCTCAGTGGAGTCAGCCCTGCGCTGCCTAGAACAAACCGGGGCCGATGGGGTGATGTGTTCGCGGGGCACCCTGGGCTATCCCTTTTTGGTGGGCAAAATTGACTACGTTCTAAAGACAGGTCGGCCACCCACACCGCCTATGCCCCTAGATCGGCTACGCTGCGCCCAAGAACATCTGCATTTACTGTGGAAATATAAAGGGCAAAAAGGTATTCACCAGGCCCGCAAACACATGGCCTGGTACGTCAAAGGTTTTGAAGGGGCGGCTCCCCTACGGGATCAGCTTTGCCAAATCAAAACCGTAGAGGAAGGGGATCACCTACTTACCCAAGCCATTGATCTTCTCAGCGGATCACAAACAGGCTCTTTTCAGGCTTGATAGAAACCCGGTTTCTTCGTCGATAAACCTCAGTAGATCACAAACATGCCCTTTTGCCGCGATCCAGCCCTCACCCTAAATCCCTCTCCCAATGGGAGAGGGATTTAGGGTGAGGGCTGCGGGAACTTTGCGATCTACTGAACCTACGAGATTGTGATTCTTCCAGGGCAGAAACCGGATTTCTGTATTAGTGTTCTAGCGCAGTTCAAGATCCAGCCCTTCCCGACGACTGCGGAGGTCATAATATAAAACGCCTTTGACCGCTTGCCAAAGGGGCAAAATCAAAACGCTACCTGCGAGGCTGAGAATTAGGCCAATCCCTTGGCTGATTACCACAGCGGTAACACTATCTGGCACAAAGGCGAAAAGAATGCTGGGTAAATAGTTGGTAACCGAAAGAACAGGTAGCTGAATGATAAACGTAGCCAGAAAAACAATCTGGATACGGCCAATGGATTTTTGGGTGAGTTCCCAACTGCGGCTGAGGCTGCTGCCTGCGTCTTGGTTGGGTTCCACCGCCAGCACCACTTCGGGAATAAACAGGTGGGAGACCACCCAAATCAGCCCTAGGGCAAAGATGGAGATCCCCAGCAGTACGCCCAGAATGGTGCCAACAATGCCGCCCACGGCAGCATTGGTCAAGGCTCCCAAAATACCGCCCACCACCAAGCCAGATCCAACGCCCACCAGGGCCGCCGCTAGGGCCGCCACAATGTAGGCTGCCATAAAGGCCAGGGTTAGCAGAAAGCCAAGGAAAAGAAACTGACCCAGCTTCGGGTTGAGGTCGCGGCGCACATCCAGAGAGGTTTCGGGCTGGTTAATTAAATCGCTAAAGGAAAGTCGCCCAATGACGCTGGCAAGCATGGTGTATTTCGCCATGCCATAGAGCAACGGCAGCACCCCCACCAGCGCCCCCAACAATCCACCGACAATGGCCAACCCCTCGCCACCAATCGCCCCCAGAATCCCGGCTAACAGACCCACCGCCACCGCCATCCCCACAATGCCCCCGAAGATCCAGAGGGTGGCTAGGGCCGACAGTTGCAGATAGGTCTTAAAGCGATCCCGGTACAGCCTCAGGGCCGCACTCACCACATCACCAGGGTTGAGGGGGCCAAGGGGGCCGCTAGAAGCATCGGAGAAACCCATGGGAAAACCTGTCATCGATGGAACGGCATCCCCAAGATCCGCCCAGGTGGCGAGGGAACCGGGGGCTAGTCGTAGACCTTGAGGGTAGCCTACACTGCGGTTGAGGTCTCCGTTTTTTTCGATTTGCTTCATGAATGTTCAGCGTTGGATGGCCCGCCGCGAGGCCAGTTGGCGGCAGTTGGATGCCCTGCTTCAGCGGGCCGAACAGAAGGGGCTGAAGAGTCTTTCGGGGGTGCAGGTACGGCAGATGGCCAGCCTCTACCGATCGGTGTCGGCGGATTTGGCGCGGGCCAAAAGCAACGCCGTGGGGCAGACGGTGATTAAGGATTTACAGCAGCTCACTAGCCGGGGCTATCGCCAAATTTATCAAGGCTCGCGGCGGCAAGAATGGCAAGATTTGTTGGACTTCTATCGCTACGGCTTCCCCGAAACCGTGCAGCAAACCTGGCCCTACATCGCCATTGCCACCGCCCTGTTTGGCCTAGGAGGCTTGGTGGGCTGGTGGTTTGCGTGGCAAGATCCAGCCTTTCTGACGATGGTGCTGGGCCAAGAGTTTGTGGAGGAAGTCAAAACCAGTCGGGAACTGTGGACAGTATCGATCATGGGCGTGGAACCTGTAGCCTCTAGCCAAATCATGATTAACAACATTGGCGTGTCGCTATGGGCGATGATTGGCGGCATTGCCATGTTTATGCCCAGCGTGCCCCTGCTAACGCCACCGGGGGCCTTTACGGTATACCTGCTGCTGCTGAATGGGGTGATGATTGGCTGTGTAGGTGTTTTGGTGGCCCAGGCTGGCCTTGCTTGGGACTTATGGGCCTTCGTCTTCCCCCACGGGTCGCTAGAACTTCCAGCGATTTTTATGGCGGGCGGGGCAGGGCTACTACTGGCCAAAAGTATCCTACTACCGGGAGCCTACCGTCGCGTCGATGCCCTGCGAATCTACGGACTTCAGGCGGTGCGCCTACTCTACGGGATCATCACGTTACTGGTGATTGCAGGCATTATCGAAGGCTTCTTCTCCCCCCAAACCTGGATTCCCAACGGTCTCAAATACGCCGTAGGCATCGCCCTCTTTATCGGACTAGTGCAATACTGCCGCCGCCAACGCCCAACCTAGCCCCACCCAACAACCAATAACCAATAACCAACAACCAACAACCAACAACCAACAACCAACAACCAACACCCCATCCATGCCCCCCTCCCCCTCGCGCCCCCTAGCCACCGCCACCGCAGGCCTGGTGGTCTGTCCCCACTATT
>CAZWNR010000493.1:0-3405 GCA_964635665.1 uncultured bacterium
CCCGACCGGGTGCGGGTGATGAACCTGGCCACCGAGGAACAGATTGCCACCCTGCGGCGTCAAGCCGAACACATCAACCACATTTTGACGGACTTCTTTGCCAGCTGCGCCATTACCCTGGTGGATTTTAAGCTGGAGTTTGGTCTAGATGCCCAGCAGAATATTTTGCTGGGGGATGAAATCAGCCCCGATACCTGCCGTCTGTGGGATCAATCCACCGAGGACGAAACCCAGCGGGTGATGGATAAGGATCGATTTCGCCAGGATCTCGGCCACATTGAGCAAGCCTACCAGCGTGTGCTAGAGCGAGTAATGGCACAGGCCCGCCAACATTGAAATCCGTCAATGCGGTAGAATTTGTCCGACCATGAGGGTCTGCTTGCCCCAGGGCAAAGGTATCTATGCCCTAATTCGCTGCTATAGACCGGATTAGGGGGTGTGGTGTGTGGATGTCGTTAACAGGTGTGTTTGGATGCAGGTATCTCCTAGGTTTTTAGCGCTTCTGGCGGCTTCCGGACTAGTGGGGCTGTCTGCCTCGTCGGCCCAGGCGAATCCAATTCTCCCGGAGGCTGACGTCGTTGATGCCAGTCAGGGTTCGGTGTTGCCCCCGGAGGCGCTGTCCGCAGAGGCGCTGATGCCCGCCGTGCCTACTCCAGATGCCCTGGTTCCGTCGGTATCACCGCCCCTAGCCGCCACTTCGGTCAGCGAAACTTCGTCCCAACCCAGCGCCTTTAGCCCGACCGAGGCCGCGCCTAGTTCGGCCTCATCAGAAACCGAGGCCACTGACCTCGAAGCCACCAACAGCGGCACCACCGATAGGGTCTTGCCCTTGGGGATGCCCGAAGTAACCACCCTGATTCCAGTCAGTACAGTTCCTGAGGATGTGCAGACGGTGGTGGATCAATACCGGCCTGAAACCGCTGTGGATGTGCTGGCGGAGTATCCCCAGCCTACCCTCGATCTCACCCTCAGCCCTAGCTTGCAGGGCATCTCCACCACGCCAGGCACAGCCCCCGCTGACGGCACCCCCCTCAGCCAATCCGGCCCCCGTGAGATTAGCCCCGAAGAAGCCCAGCGCATCCTAGACGGTGCCGTAGAGCGGCGCAACCAGCCCCAGGGCACTCCCCCTACCGCCGAACCGGGGGAAGCCGCTGACTCGGAGACGACAGATCCAGCTAATCCAGAGGCCGAGGGCACCGATCCAGAAGCCGCCCCTGCCGCCGAGGAGCCCGAGGAACCCAGGGTGCTGGTGGCCGAGGTCGTTGTGGAGGCTCCTGAGGGCGATGAGCTGTCCCCGGATTTAGTGAACCTCATCTACAGCGTGGTAGACACCCGAGCCGGACGCACCACCACCCGCACCCAGCTCCAGGAGGACATTAACAGCATTTTTGCCACAGGCTTTTTTGCCGATGTGGATGCCCGTCCCGAAGATACTGACCTGGGCGTGCGCGTCACCTTTTTGGCCCAGCCCAACCCGGTGCTAACCAACGTGCAAGTGACCGGAAATGAGGTGCTCCCCCAAGAGGTGGTGGACGAAATCTTCGCCGACCAAAAGGGACAAATCATTAACCTGCTGGACTTCCAGGACGGTATCCTGGAGCTAAACCAGTGGTACCAGGATCAAGGCTACGTGCTGGCCCAGGTGGTGGCCGCTCCCCGTGTTTCGGAGGATGGGGTGGTCACCCTGGAGGTGGCCGAGGGCGTGGTGGAAACCATCGAGGTACGGTTCTTTAACGACCAGGGCGAATCGGTGGATGAAGAGGGTAACCCCCTGCAGGGTCGCACCCACGACTACATCATTACCCGTGAGCTCCAAACCCAACCGGGGGATGTGTTCAACCAGGCCCAGATTGAGCGTGACTTCCAGCGGGTGTTTGGCCTACAAATCTTTGAGGATGTGAGGCCAGGGCTAGAACCGGGCGACGAGGATCCGCGCCAGGTGAAGCTGATCGTCAACGTGACCGAACGCAGCACCGGATCGGTGGCGGCGGGCTTGGGCTTCAACTTCACGGGGGACATTTTTGGTACTGTCAGCTATCGTCAGGACAACTTTGGCGGAAACAACCAAAAACTCACCGCCGAAGCCCAGCTCAGTACGCGGGACATCCTGTTTGATGTGTCCTTCACCGATCCCTGGATTGCTGGGGATCCCTTCCGCACCTCCTACACCGCCACCGCCTTTGCCCGCAGTGCCATCAACCTCAACTTTGACGGCGGCCCCACCCCCATCGATCTCCCCAATGGCGATCGGGTGCGGATCCGACGACTGGGGACGGGCATCACCTTTAGTCGCCCCTTGGCAGGGGGCTGGACGGTGGCCGTGGGTACCCGAGCCCAAAACGTCTCTGCCCGTGATTCCAATGGCGTTGTGAATACGGTGGATGCGGCGGGCAACCCCCTCACCCTCAGCGGCACTGGCACGGATCTGCTGTGGACGTTCCCCCTCAGCGCCACCCTGGATCGCCGCAACGATCCCTTCAACCCCACCAGCGGCAGCATCCTGCGCCTCAACAGCGAGCAGTCGATCCCCGTGGGTCGGGGCAGCATCTTCATGAATCGGCTCCAGGGCAGCTACAGCCAATATATTCCGGTGAATTGGCTGCGCTTTAACGACGGTCCCCAAGCCCTCGCCTTCAACTTCCAGTTGGGCACTATCCTGGGCGACGCGCCTCCCTACGAGGCCTTTGCCCTGGGCGGCACCAACTCCATTCGGGGCTATGAAGAAGGGGACGTGGGCGGGGGCCGTAGCTATGCCCAGTTCACGGCGGAGTACCGCTTCCCGCTGTTTTCCTTCCTGGGGGGAGCGTTATTCTTTGATGCCGGGTCTGACCTCGGCAGTGGCCGCGCCATTATCGGAGCGCCGGGGCCTTCGCGGGGCAAACCCGGTAGCGGCTTTGGCTATGGCCTAGGGGCTAGGGTGCAGACTCCCCTTGGCCCCCTGCGCATCGACTACGGTTTTAACGACGAAGGGCAAGGCCGCATCCACTTTGGTATCGGGGAGCGCTTCTAATGGTGAGCACAAATCCCCCTCAACCCCAAACGGATACCCAGCCGAAGCTTGGATCGACGGCTAGCCCCCAGGAAGCCCGTCAGGGCACCCTGGCCACAGCGGTGCAGCGGCGGGGAGTGGGGCTGCATTCCGGCGCAATGGCCACGGTGACCCTGCGGCCTGCCCTAGCCCAAACGGGGAGGGTGCTGGTACGTACGGATCGGCCCGGACAGCCCCAGATTCCAGCCCAGTTGGCAAAGGTGGATCAGACCATACTCTCCACCGAACTACGCCAGGGAGAGGCCACTGTGCGCACCGTAGAACACCTGCTGGCGGCCCTCGTAGGCTTTGGGGTGGATAACCTCTACATTGACATTGATGGCCCGGAAGTGCCCCTGCTCGATGGATCGGCCCAG
>CAZWNR010000494.1:0-3391 GCA_964635665.1 uncultured bacterium
ACTGCAACCTGGGCGGCGGGGGCGTTATCCACGGCACAATACACCTCAGCGGAATTGTTGGGGCTTTCGATCAGCTTCACCTTGTGCAGGCTGGCCCCTAGGGCGGCGATGGGCGCTTGCAGCAGGTCGCGGATGTGAACCGCGATGTTTTCGGCGGTGGGCACCACTTCGGCAAAGTAAGGAATATCTTTGTTGAGAAAGGTGTGGTCGAAGGGTTCGACCACGGTGTCGTCGATGACGCGTTGCAACTGGGCCAAGTCCACCAGCATTCCGGTGCGGGGGTCAATCTGCCCCTTCACCGTTACTTCCAAATGATAGTTGTGGCCATGGCCGTGGGGACGGGCACATTTGCCGTAGATTTCGCAGTTTTCTTCGTAGCTCAGCTTGGGGGAGGCCAACCGATGGGCGGCGCTGAAATGGGTGCTAATCGTGAGGTAGGCTTCCATGGCGTTTCCTTGATAATCGGCCCAGAGTTCGGGGTGTTCAAACAGTTGAATATTGACAATCGGCAGATGGGGAACGAGGCGATCCCAAATCACCTTGGCGAGAAATTCGGTGGTGGGCAGGGTGCGCTGAAATTCAGGCCACACCTCGTTTAAGTAGGCAAAATCAAGCTGGCTAGTCACCTCACGCTTGATGACGTGCTTCACATCCGAGAGGTTGAGTACCATACCATACTCGTCTAGGTCGCCCTCCATGGCTACATAGAGCACGTAGTTGTGACCGTGCCCGGGTGCCTTAGCACAGGGGCCAAACTGTTCGGCGTTAGCCGTCCCTGAGAGTTCTGGCAGCCAATAGCGATGGCTGGCCGAAAACTCTGCCCGACGATTAATAATGCATTTCATAGACCGTAACGCTTCTTTGAGAAACGTAAATTTTGAGTAACAAATCCCCTCTTCAGCATAGTCTACATTGCTTTCCTTGATTGTTTTTTGGGGTCTTGGAATCATTGTCCCACGCAGCATTAAGGCTTTTGAGAAGATCTATAGATAAAGCCCTGACGACGGATTTACGGTGGCTTGAGAGATCGGTCTCGGTGAGTCGGTGGGGCTGTCCTTGGCACATTGGTATGGCAGGGCTTAGATGCAACCTGGATCGAGAACTTGCCCTAAATGGGGGTGCCCAGGAGAGATCCCAGTCGATAGCGCGAGGGGATCTACGTTGATGGTGGCCCTTTGGAGGATCGAGAGCCGCTGGCTAGACGCCTCCCATCCAAGAATTGGTAAAGATTTGCGGATTGTTCTAAGTTCCGGTTAACCCGCAAAACCCTTGCGAAATGAAGGTTTTCACCCCTGAGTCGGGGATTTTGGCTAAATCCCATGAGTTGTTGACATCCAGGGATTTTCGTAAAATTGACTACAGAATATCTAAACGTTCATCTGGGCTTCCCTAGGATGGTATTGCACTGCCCCCTGAGCCTAGACGGAAGTAAGGAGCTGTCTCCTGAAGGAACGCGCCCCCCAAGCCGTTGTTTTATCCTTTTTTGACAGGAGCGTTTATGAAACTCTGTTATCGCGGCGTTGAGTACGACTACAATCCGCCTTCCCTAGAAATGAAAGACAGTGAGATTACGGGCTGCTACCGAGGCCGTACCCTCACCTTTGCCTATCCCAGCCATGTGCCCGTGCCCCAACCCGTGGCTCGCTATACCTACCGTGGGGTTGGCTACGAAACCACGGCCGAGGGCCATCCGCAGCCCCTCGGCGTTAGCACCGAGACCGACGTGCGCCAGCCTGTGTTTCAGGGTATTAAGGCCGCCGACAGCCCCATGATGCAGGCCCGTCGGCACCTGTTGATGGAAGCCAGCACCGCCCATCGTACCAATATCCAGCGTTCCCTGGATCATCGTTTGGCCGTGGCTAGGGCTCAGGGCACCGAACGCTTGGTGCAGCAGCTCGAAGAAGAGCTCCATCCACTGGCCTAGGGCGTCAGGCTTGTCAGTTTGCGCTGTAGCTGGAGCAGCCTAAGGACATCCTCCGGGGTGTCCTTTTTCTTGATAGCATCTATCCCCCTGGAAGCCTGGTGATGGGGTTGTGTTTTAGGGACAGCGCAGGAGCACACCAACATCGGGAATGCCCTACCCTTGGTTTGTTTCCCATGGTTAAAAAAAGGCACTATTTTCTGATAATCCGGGCAAACTAAATGGGGATACGCCTGACTCTCTGCCATTCAGGAGCAACGACACCATGCCAGCACCTACCCTTACGGTTCCCCGCAACATCGATGAACTAGAGCCCAACATTATTCGATGGATTCAAACTCAGCTTAAGCTGGGGGGCTATTTGGATGGCGAACCTGACGGCGTATGTGGCCCCAAAACCTTCGCTGCTTTAGCAGAGTTTAAGGCCGAACAAAATTTGGAGTACCCCAAGGGCGTTGGGCAAACTACCCTCAATCTCTTGGCCCAACTTGTGCCCCCCGACAAAGTCTCGGAGCAGTTAGAGGGGCTCAATCAACAACCCCTGGCCAAGGCTGGATCAAAATCTGGGGCTTCCGCCACGCTGCCCGTAGTGGGTTTGGTCTATGCCAATGAATGGATTTTGCCCAACTCCTACCTCACCTGGGGCGAAATGACCAAGAACCTAACCCGCCGCCCCACCCAGACCAGCGAAGTGAAAAATATTCAGAACATGGCCAAGGTGTTTGGCCGCATCCGCACCAAGTTTGGATCGTCCATTGGGGTCACCTCTGGGTTCCGGCCTGCCCACCTAAGAATTGGGGTGCCCAACTCCCAGCACATTCCCGGTCGGGCCGTGGATATCTATCCCCTTAACGGCGACTTTGCCACCCTGCTGAATGTCCTCAAGAATGAGCCTGAGGTCAAAGGCATCGGGCTCGGTCAAGCCAAGGGATTCCTCCACGCCGATATCCGTCCGGCCTCACGGGTGATTTTCCGCTACTAGCCTCCGGTCAGGGGAGGCTTTGAGAGCTACGGCATTCTAGCCCTCAGCACTTGTCTGCCCCCTTCCCCACGGCCAACCAGAGATGATGCAGGGCAACGGAACAGCCCTGCATCACCAGCCTTGACGACCTTGCCGGCACCATTTCCCTCGTAGGGTCTCCAGCCCTGCCGGTTCCCTGCGGTTGGACAGATTCAGTTGGCCAAATGGGCTTCGGTTGGTTGGCCCATCCCGGGGAGAAACTGCCCTGCTTCAGGCTGCCTATCTGCCACAAGACGCCCTGAATTTCCGCCACCGTTGGCCAACCTAGGCCGATGATGGCGAAACAGCGCTTTCGGTCGCAGGCTCTCCTATGCCCTAGGACGTGTCATCAATTTTGGCCAAAGCCCTTGTGAGACAGGTCTTTTCACGGCCGAATCAAGTCCTAGGCAAGGGTCTGCAACCCTTGATTCCTGAGCCATCAGAGCCTATTTGATGACAGACCCTAGGAA
>CAZWNR010000495.1:0-3381 GCA_964635665.1 uncultured bacterium
AAAAGGGGGACTTTGACTCCGGTTCCCCCCTTTTTAAGGGGGGCTAGGGGGGATCCACACAAAGAACCAGTCCGCATAGAGACTTATGTATAAGCAGTAGCCCCAAGGGAAAAGGCGTTAGGGTACAGGCCAGTTCTGAATAGGGAGTGTAACTATCTAAAGTTATCCAGGTCTTAAAAATGTCGCCTTAGCAATCTAATGTTGCAATTGCTGGATTGTTGCCACGCGGCAACCTCCGGCCCCAGTGTTTTAGAATCATTTAACCCCGACTCCCCCCTCTGGCTCCCGACCTAGATTTCCATCGTTGCCCATGGCTCCCTCTACCTCTCCCCTACGCCCCACCGCCCCCGGCCCCTCCCCCTGGGATAAGCTGGTAAATTGGGCCACCAGCGACACCACCCTCTACGTGGTCAAGCGCATTTTGCAGGCGTTGTTGACGTTGCTCCTGGCCTCGGCGTTGAGCTTTTTTGTGATTCAACTAGCCCCCGGCAACTTTTTGGATCAGTATCGCCAAAGCCCGCAATTTTCCGAAGAAACCCTAGCCCAGCTCGAAGCCCAGTTTGGCTTGAATCAACCCCTTTGGCGACAATACCTCACCTGGCTTTACCAGGTGGTGGTCTTTGGCAACTTTGGCCTTAGCTTTGCCTACCAGCGGCCTGTGGTGGATATTCTGTGGGAGCGGGTGCCCAACACCCTGCTGCTGTCCTTTGCGTCGTTTTTGGTGACCTGGGCCATTGCCATTCCCCTCGGCATTGTGGGGGCCGTCAAGCAAAACCAGTGGCTCGACCGCGCCCTGCGGGTGCTGAGCTACATTGGTCAAGGGATGCCCACCATCATCACGGGCCTGTTGCTGCTCTTCTTCGCCCAGCTCACCGCGCCCCTGTTTCCCATCGGCGGACGCACCAGCATTATCCACGACGACCTCAACTGGTTCGGCCAAATACTAGATGTGGGCTGGCACCTGGTTCTGCCCACCGTCGCCCTCAGCATTACCGGATTTGCGGGGCTGCAACGCATTACCCGTGGCCAAATGCTGGACGTGATGCGCCAAAACTACATCCAAACCGCCCGCGCCAAGGGGTTACCAGAGGATCGGGTAATCTACGTCCATGCCCTGCGAAATGCCGTGAACCCACTCATTACCCTGCTGGGTTTCGAGTTTGCCAGTCTGCTAGGCGGCGCGTTTATCACCGAAAACTACTTCAACTGGCCCGGTCTGGGCAAACTCATCCTAGAGGCCGTCACCGCCCAAGATCTCTACCTCGTAATGGCCAGCCTGATGATGGGGGCCGTCATGCTGATCATCGGCAACCTCTTGGCCGACCTCGTGCTGAGCATGGTAGATCCGCGCATCCGCCTATCCGAGATGAATTAGGGGCTTGGGCATCGAGGAATCAGCCGTTGGAGCAAACCTTGTTCAAGAACGGCCTAATTTCCAAGCCCTGCCTCCCAGAATCGGGGACTCTGGGGGTAACGACGAAACCTAGCCCCCTTGCCCTAGCCACTGTCGCAGTTGTTCCCACAGGGCGGCAGGCCCTACGCCCCACAACACATAGATGGCGGTGAACAGAAAAGCCACCAGCAGGATGGTTTTGACGGTGTTAGTGATGAGCTTAAACACCCATCCTGCAATCAGCAGGGCCAGGATAATGGCCCCCAGAACGATAATCCAATCCATGGGATAGCTTCTAGCGTCGTTCCAGTATGCCAAGCTTTCAAGCACCTTGCCCACCGTCTGATAGCCGTCGGCTAGGTATAGATCACCGGGCTAGTGGGAGACCACCGTGGCTCTGGAGAGGGACTGGCTGACACTGAGGACTTCGGCCCTGGCCCACTGATCGGCAGCGAGGATATCGGCCAAAACGGGCTGGGTGACGTTGTGGGACTGGTGCCGCTCGCAGACCCCTTCGATCACCTTGGGAATGTCGAGGAAGCGGATTTTTTCGTCTAAAAAGAGCGCGACGGCTTGCTCGTTGGCGGCGTTGAGCACGGCGGTCATGGTGCCTCCAGCCCGTCCGGCGGCGTAGGCCAGCTCCATACAGGGATATTTGGCGTGGTCGGGTTCGCGGAAGGTGAGGTTGCCCGCCTTCACCAAATCCAGCGGCTCCCAGTCGGTGTAAATACGCTCGGGCCAGGAGAGGGCGTAGAGCAGGGGCAGGCGCATATCTGGCCAGCCGAGTTGGGCCAGCACCGAGGTATCTTGCAGCTCAATCAGCGAATGAATAATGCTCTGGGGATGGATGACAATGTCGATGTGGTCGTAGTCCATGCCAAACAGGTAGTGGGCTTCGATGACTTCCAATCCCTTGTTCATCAGGGTGGCAGAATCGACGGTGATTTTGCGCCCCATCGACCAGTTGGGATGCTTAAGGGCATCGGCCACGGTGACTTGGCTAAGCTTTTCCACGGGCCAATCTCGGAAAGCACCGCCAGAAGCGGTCAGCAGAATCCGCCGCAGCCCCCCCTGGGGCACCCCCTGCAAGCACTGAAAAATGGCGGAGTGCTCCGAGTCGGCGGGGAGCAGTTTCACCCCGTGCTTTTCCACTAGGGGCAGCACCGCTGGGCCTCCAGCAATCAGGGTTTCCTTGTTGGCCAGGGCGATGTCTTTGCCCGCTTCAATCGCCGCCAGGGTGGGCAGCAATCCAGCACAGCCCACAATTCCGGTGACGACGGCCTCGGCATCCCCGTAGCGGGCCACTTCTACGATGCCCTCTTCTCCGGCCAAAATTTGGGGCATGGGGTCTAGCCCTGCCAATGCTTCCCGCAGTTCACCTACCCGGTCGGCATTACAGATCGCCACAATTTCGGGCCGAAACTGGCGCACCTGCTGGGCCAAAAGCTCTACGTTATTCCCCGCCGCAATCCCCACCAGGCGAAACTGGTCGGGGTGATGTTCCAGAATATCCAAGGTCTGGGTACCAATAGACCCGGTCGATCCAAGCAGGGTAATGGCTTTCACAGGCGTCCTCAGGGCTAGGTGGGCGATGGCGATGACTCTAGAATCTCATGTTGCGGGATCATGGTGTACCCCGGTGCGATCCCTGGGAGATTAATCCTCATCGTCAAAAATGCCCCGGAAAAATTCCAGGGTGTCCTTGAGGGCAGCGATAAAAGTATCGATTTCAGCCTTGGTGTTGTAGAAATAGAGGCTGGCGCGGGCGGTGGAATCGACCCCCAACAGGCGGTGTAGGGGCTGGGTGCAGTGGTGGCCAGAGCGAATGGCGATACCCGACTGATCCAGCAGCGTCGCTAAATCCTGAGCGTGGACTCCGTCGATGGTGAACGTCGCCAGGGCGGCACGACCACTGCCGTCGGCCTTGGGATCGGGGCCATAGAGCTTAATTTCGGGGATGGCCTGGATTTGCTTGTAGAGGTAGGCGG
>CAZWNR010000496.1:0-3369 GCA_964635665.1 uncultured bacterium
GAGGGTGAGGACATGCTGGCGGGAGGCCACTTCGGGCACAATGCCGCCGTAGCGTTGGTGGATGTCAATTTGGGTCGAGACGACGCTGCTGAGGATGGTACGGTCGCGGACAATCGCCACCGCCGTTTCATCACAACTGGTTTCGAGCGCTAAAATCGTGGCCATTGGGTTAAGGGACGTAACGTTTGGCGAAATTTGTAGAGATGTAAACACCCTACCGATCTTAGCTTTACGCTGTTTCGGCGGCGGGGTATTATGGCCTCCAAGTTGGGTGAATTTTTGTACAAAAAACTTAACGTTCGTTCGAATCGCCCTGGTTTCTTAGGTCATTAAAAGGAACAGTTTATGCGACGGTTTTTTGCTGTAGCTCTGGTCATTTGTCTCTGGTTCGGGATTGCCGCCCCGGCCTCCGCTAGCATTGCTGGCGATAACGTATCGGGTCTTACCCCCTGCGGTCAAAACGAAGCTTTCCTGAAACGGGCGGCCAAAGCCACGACCGAACAGGCCAAAGCTCGCTTCGAATTCTATGGAAACTCTAGCCTGCTGTGCGGCACCGATGGTCTCCCCCACCTGGTGGTGGATGGCGATCTTGCCCACGCTGGGGAATTTCTGATTCCTAGCCTGCTCTTCCTGTATATCGCAGGTTGGATTGGTTGGGTTGGTCGCGCTTACCTGATTGCGGTGCGCGGCGAGAAGAACCCCGAAGAGAAGGAAATCATCATTGATGTGCCCCTGGCCATCAAGTGCTCTCTGACTGGCTTTGCATGGCCCCTAGCGGCATTCAAAGACATCGCTAGCGGTGCGATGTTCGCCAAAGACGATGAGATCACCGTTTCCCCTCGCTAGACAACCCTAGCGACCTGATGTCCTTCTTTTTGTTCAGGAGAACGTTCCATGGATAACCTACTCAAGTATCTGTCTACCGCCCCAGTGTTGGCCACCGTTTGGATGGTGATCACCGCTGGCATCATCATCGAGTTCAACCGCTTTTTCCCCGACCTGCTGCTCCATCCCTAGGGGTAGTTCAAGTCTTGGAGTTGGCTAACGCGGCTCTCGTGCTGGGTTCTAGTCAATTTTTCCTAAGCTGTTCCAAGGTCTGAGTGACTGTTTAATGAGGTTCAAGACTGTCCCTGTCGCCCAGCGATCCTGATCGCCCAGCGATAAAGACCAGAGCTAAATAAACAGTCACTTTTATTGCTGTGATACCTGTTTGAGTTGGAGAACAACATCCTATGACCGATGTGATTAAGCCCGCATTTGGCGATCCCCAGATCGGCAACCTTGAAACCCCCGTTAATTCTTCGGCCTTTACCAAAGCTTTCATCGGCAACCTGCCCGCCTACCGGGCTGGTCTGTCCCCCCAGCGTCGTGGCCTAGAAATTGGCATGGCCCACGGCTATTTGCTCTATGGCCCCTTTGCCCTGCTTGGCCCCCTGCGGGATTCTGATATCCCCGGCCTAGCGGGTTTGCTGGGTTCCGCCGCTCTAGTGGTAATCCTCACCGCCTGCCTGTCCATCTACTCTGGCGCAGGCATCAACTCCGCCGTGACCAAGGCCACCGCCCCCTTCACCCCTCCCGCTGGGTTCGACACCAACGAGGGCTGGAGCGAGTTTGCCGGTAGCTTTTTGATTGGCGGAATCGGTGGGGCCACCTTTGCCTACCTGTTGGCAGCCAACATGCCCATGCTGACCGGACTGGTCAGTGGCGGCCATAGCTAACTTACCCTACCGAATTCCACAGACGCTGACTTGACGAGTAAGCTCTGTGGGAGCAATCCATGCAAATGCCAAAGCCGCCTAGGAAACTGGGCGGCTTTATGTTGGTCTATATCATGGTTGTCGCTACGACCTAGACCAAAGATCAATCCGTAACGCTCCCAGTTTCTCTGGCGAGTTCCCACCGATTTAGGAACCTGGCCCATTAAAAACAAGTCAAACTAGGAAGACACCTCGGTGCCAACCACTTGTTGTAGAACAGCCCAGCGGGAGCAGTCCCAGGTGTCAATGTGGGTGCAGATTTTGCCCTCATCATTGAGAGTGAGGTAGCTATGTCCAGGAATGCTCATGGCGGGCCGCCAGGGCAGGGGCGCTACCCAATTCAACGTCCAACGGGTATGGATCTGGTGGGAATCAAGGTATTCAATGGCGTGCAGTTGTAGATCAATGGCTTGGAACCAACGGGCCATAAAGCTGATCATCCGCTGATAGCGCTGAAGGCCGCGAAACTCGCTGAGGGGATCCTTAAAATACACATCCTCCGCATAGAGGTGATAGCTCTGCTGGTGGGGAAAGCGCTGATAATCCTGTCGAAGTTGTTCCAGTACATCCATGGTGATTCGAGTTTGCCTAGGGGGTCGCTGTGGTTCAAAGACCATTGGGCCAATGCATTGTTGGAGTCAACTACCGCTTGGTTCAGGATGGCTTGATTCAAACATGTCTGATTTCTCTGATTTTAGAGGTGTTTGATTCAGTGCCGTTTCATTCCGTAACCGTGTGATTGTGAGGCATAACGTGATGATGACAGCGTTTAAAGGGCATTCGGCAGGCTGGTTAGGATTGGCCGCCTTAGCAACTACTTTAGCTACCATGGCTGCGGCTTGTTCTGCTCCCGCTCCCACCACCACCTCCGCCCCAGGAACTTCAACCAACTCCCTGCCCCTCGCCCTGCCGGGCTGGGAGGCATACGAGATAATGGATGACGCCAGCTTTGACCTACCAACGGGGGAATTGACTCCCTTTAGTTTGGCGCAATCGCTCCTGACAGCACCAGATACCCTGGAGTGCTTTCGGGTCTCCCAGGTGCGAGTGGAGTCTCTGGAGGACGGAGGCATGGCCGTTCTCGCCACCCAGGTAGGCCTGTGTGATGATTCGGTCGCCGCCATTGAGCAGCGCATCGATCTAACCCTCACCGAGACGGGCTGGGCTTTAGACCAAGCGGGGCAACGCTTCGGCTGTGCACGACCAGAATTTGCCTGGGCCGAACCCGGTACCCTCTGCCCCTAGGCCCAGGGTTTGAAGACCATCTTGGCCTTGAGGATAGGATGATTCTCTCGATATTCCATTTGACCAACGCCCAGAAAATCTTCGGTTTCTGCCGCCAGGATACGATAGGGCTGATCCAACGCCAGCAGCTTAGGAGGAAGGATCTTTTGGCCCTGCTGCCAGCGACGAGCTAGATCAGCCTCTAGGGGTAGGACAGGCAAGTGCCCTAGGGCTGACTCTGGAGTCTGAAGCTGGAATATATTGGCCTCGATTTGCCGTTGTAGCTGATCCGGAGAAAGGCTAGAGGCAAGATCAAACCCATTACTGCGAGTACGGGTGAGGTGGGCCAGGGTTGCACCCGTGCCCACCTGCTGGCCCAAGTCGCGTG
>CAZWNR010000497.1:0-3334 GCA_964635665.1 uncultured bacterium
AAGCACTCCGTTATTCTATGGAGAGGTGAAAATTGATGCAGAAAATCGATACCACGTCATCCCCCGAACTCGTCCCAGCCAAGACTGAGTGGGATTTTGTTGAGGTATGGATCGACCCATTGTTGTCCCCTCCCTACCTTTTGTTATTGATGGGTGAACCCTCTGGCAGTTGTCGCATCCATGATCCGGCTGATGGATACAAAGTTGTGTTTAGCTGCGCCACCTACGACGAGGCCCAAACCTGGCTACTAGAAGATGAATATGAACCTGTTGAAGGGCGAATAACCGAATCAGAGGTGTAGCCTACCGTTCTACCTGTGCCACAAAAGGAGTAAGCCCATGAAAACCCAGTACCCACTCTTTTCTCAGGTTGCCTTAGCTAAAGGTTTGCCAGAACACCATCTCAAACGTGGAGATGTTGGCACTATCGTCGAGCATTACCCTATGCCCAATAATGAAGAGGATGGCTATAGTTTAGAGGGTTTTGGGGTGCCAAATATAACTATTGAAGTTTCAGCCTCGCAAATTCTTTCTCTGAGTCAGTGGCAGCAAGAAGAACACTGATTAGACTATTAGGCTCTAAAGATAATTCGCAGCCGGAATATCACTTTGACTACTGCAAAGCAAAGCCCAATCGCTTTAGGAATTATCCTAGAAATGATCAGAATTTAGCTGCCGAAGCCGCGCAAGTGCCCAGGGAAGAGATCGATGCCCAGGGCCGATTTGATGAGGTAGGCCAAGATCAGAATGCCAGCGCTTAGGGCTAGGTTGAGGCCAATCAACAGCATCACCGCCGCCACCCAATTGGCCCAGCGGGTAGCCCGTGAAACCTGGTGAGGACGGGTAGATCGTCGTCGATCTTTGCCGACCATCATCACGATGTAGTAGCGGCTGATGAGGAGGTCAATGTCAAAGCGGAGGTCGATCAGTTTGGGGGCGGGCTTGGGGATGGCCAGGCTAACCACTCGGCTGACTTCGGCCCATTGGTCGGGGGTGAGGCTGTCTCGCACCGAGGGGGTGATTTGGCTTAGGTAATGGTCGGGGTTGAGAAATCGTGGCCTTGAGGCCGAAGGGGATCCTGACCAGTCTTCCGCTGGGGGGTTAACCTGCCGTTGGCCTTGATTGAGCATGGCGTTACCTTTTACTTCCTCGATGTTTCCGTGGTCTGCTCGCTGATGTCTGCCTAGTTCAGCCCCAGGGATGCCAGGGGCCACCCTGTCTGATAGACCCAGCGGCCCCCTTGCAGCGCAAGGAACAGAATCCCTAGGGTGATCAAGATGCCCCACTGACGCTCGCGGCTAGGCCGTTGCCGGAGGTTGCTGCCTTGTTTGGCTACGAGAAAGATGTGGCCCAACCCCAATGCCCACAGGGTGATCAGGGTGAAGGCCCAATATTTGTAGTGGGCGTTGGTGGGCCAAAAGCTGGGGAAATAGTTTATGGCGATGGCGACGGCCACCCACCCAGAAAAGTAGATGCTAGCTAGAACGATGCCCCCGGTGCCCACCCCCAACAGGTATACCACCACCAGCCCCAGGGTGAGGCCCAGGCTCCAAGGTATCGAGAGGGCGGCTAGCCACCATCCCCAAAACACGGTGCCGAGGGCAAGTAGCGTTAAAACCCAGGGACGACCAAGAAGGCGAGGCACGGCGGAGGGAGTGGACATGGCGGCTGGACAAGGGAACGTCGGGGAGGCCCAAACATCCCGGCTCCCTCGGTTAGGTTAGCTCAGCCCGGATCGAAGTCAGCTTTCGGGGCATTCCAGCTTACGGTTTCTTCTACGTCCTGTAAGCAAGCGACTAAGATGTTGTAAAACTGGCGGATTGATTCTCAGACAGATTCCAGGGTTCTTGAAGAACCCTGAAATCTCTGGCGCTACAGATTCGCGATGGCATCGGGGACGGGGTATTTTTCAATTTCGCTGAGGGGCAGCAGTAGGGCTAATTGCCGGACACATTTTCAAAGGAGTAGCATATCCAGCCCAATTCGTAGGGTGCATAACGCCAAGGCGAGGCTAGCGCCTTGGCGTTATGCACCCTACGACACGGCTGTGGTCAAGGATTTCTCCAAGGGTAGCGCAACTCATCCCCAAGTCATCCCCAACTCATACCGTCCGAAACCCTTGTGGGGACTGAACTTTCGCGGCTTTCTAACGAAGATGGACTCATTCAAAACAAATGGAGTTCACCCCATGAAAAAGCCAAGCTTTAGACTCATTTTCATCACTGCGCTCATGCTCACCGTCGGCTCTGGTGGTGCGGCTCTGCATTTGGCCAGTCAGCCCCACCCCACCGAGGCCCAAGGGCGCATCCTGGAGGGGGCGATGGACACCTGGAAAATGGGCACCCTCACCCTGATTGGTCTGCTGGGCGTTGGGGTGGCTAACCAAGACGACGATGATGCGGCGGCGTAGGGTATTTAGCCCCCCCAAGGCGGCCAACAGGCAGGGGCTGATCGGTCAAGGCGTTTGGCGATACCATAGAAAATGGTAGAGGGTTGGCATTTCGGCTATGGTGCCGATGCCCCGGTGCATCACCAGCCTGCTTATCGATGGCCCTGGGCATTGTGGCCCTGGGCGGCCTTGCCAAGGGAATAGTGCGATGGCGATTAAATCCATTCAGTACGAAAGTCTGCTCAGCACCTGCACCGACCACGTTGGGGCCTTAGAACTTCTAAAGCGTCACCGCCCTTACATGGAAGTGGTGCCCAGTATGCGGCGGCCCCAAGACAGCATTGTTACCCTGCCCCTGCCCAACATTCGGGTGCGGGAAGCGGTTCACCTCAACCCCCACGGCATGGCGGTGGAAGGGGGATCGGTGGTGACGTTGCCCTGCGATGTGGGGCTGTTGATGTGCGACCCGGAATGGAAAATTAAGACGGGGGTGGAGATCTTTGTCTTTATCCATCGCCCCCAGGAAGACTTTTCTGAGCTGCTGCTGCGCTGGCGGCACACCCAACTGCTGACGGATCGAGGCTATGAGTGGCTGTTGCCCCCACGGTATCACTACCTGCTCAGCGATGGTAACGATGCGGGTTATCCGCTGTTTGTTCTCTTTCCCGAAACCCCAGAACGCATCCTCAAAGGGCTGAATGGGGCCGGATTGCCCGCTGTGGTCTTCCCCTTCGATGCCGACGATGGCGAACGCCTCGCCGCCGAAGATAACCTAGGATTAGAGGATCTCCCCGGCCTAGAAGACATCGATAGCCAACTCTTGGAGGATGGTTAAAATCAAACCCTGCTTAGCTACCTCCGACTCTCAAATGAATCAACGATAGGGACGAAGAGATTTCGCCCCTATCGCCGGGTCGCGCTAGCGCTGGAGGCGCTTGACGCTGG
>CAZWNR010000498.1:0-3307 GCA_964635665.1 uncultured bacterium
CGTGTTATATGGGTTTCTAGAAATGACCAATGCTCTCTTGGGTCAGTTCTAGAAACCCTTGGGCAATTCTTAAACAACCTCAGTCGCAGAATGACGGCTCAAGGACGAAAAAAGGGGCTAGTCCGAAGACTAACCCCCAATCATCCGCTTGGTGTAACGCTAGAGCCAATCCGGTTAACTCTGGTTAAAGCATTAGCCAACCGACAGGCGTCCCTTTAAAGAAATGCGAGTAGCGCATCCTGTTTAACGTCTTGGATGCATGGCTATCGTCATTTGGGCTAGGACATTCCGACAACGTCCAAACGTTGGAACGGTCTAACCTTTAGAGGGACCATGTCTCAACCAGAGTAGCTACGGCGATAGCTACTCTAACGAAACCTTTGGATGGCACATTGCTTCGTCCATAGCCCTTCGGGTCGGGCTAGCGCTATTGTGCAGCCTTGCCTTGGCAAGCTGCACCCCACCCATGCAGGCTGGACGTGGTTCTAAAAGAACGCTGGCTGGTGACGGATCAGGCTGAGAAACTCTTCGCGGGTTTTTTGGTCATCCCGGAAGGAACCCAGCATGGCGCTGGTTACCGTCCAAGAACCGGGCTTTTGTACACCGCGCATGACCATGCACATGTGGCTGGCTTCCACCACCACGGCTACCCCACGGGGTTCCAGAATTTCCTGAATCGCTTCGGCCACTTGGCGGGTGAGGCGTTCCTGCACCTGGAGGCGGCGGGAATACATTTCTACGATGCGGGCCAGTTTGCTCAGGCCCACTACCCGCTGGTTGGGGATATAGGCGACGTGGGCGCGACCCATGAAGGGCAGCATGTGGTGTTCGCACATGCTGAACAGGTCGATGTCACGCACCAGCACCATTTCGTTGTGGCCTTCATCAAAAATGGCCCCGTTGACCAGTTCTTCCAGGGATTGTTGATAGCCGCTGGTCAGAAATCGCATGGCATCCGCCACCCGTTTGGGCGTCTTCAGGAGCCCCTCCCGGTCGGGGTCTTCGCCCACGGAAAGCAGCATGGTGCGCACCGCCTCCTTCATGTCGTCGTGGCTGGTTTCGGGAATGCTGTAGGGCTTGGCCTCAGCACCGTGGCTCAGGGATCGGTCGGGGAGAACCGTGGGAGTAATGCCCATGGTGCCTAGACCGCTAGGGGTAAGCTTGTCATTGATGCCATTTGAGGATGCGATAGTCATAGGGTTTAACTAAACTCCAGGTGTTCAACAAAACTGAGACCGCTCTCTGAGACGGCCAACCTACACAGACGGTAAAAAAACTTCAGCAATCAGCCCGCTACAAGGCTCCTCCAGCGGGCATCAGCACAACATCCTCGATCACCGCTTGGGCCGGCAGTAGTACGGTGCTGAGGATGGTTTGGGCCACTATTTCGGGGGTCAGCATTTGCTGCCGGTCAAAGTCAGCCTGGACGGTATCGGTATCCCACAGGGGAGTGTTCACCGAGCCAGGAGTAACCATCACCACCCGAATTCCATGGGCCCGCTCCTCCACGGCCAACACCTTAGACAAGGCTACTAACCCTGCCTTACTAACGGTGTAGCCTCCCCAGTTGGGGAAGGCCGACTTGGCGGCGATAGAGGAGATGTTGACGATGGTGCCTCCACCCCCGGCCCGTAAAGTTGGGAGCGCTGCCTGGATGCACTGAAACACGCTGGTTAGGTTCAGATCCATCACCTGCTGCCAGTGGTGCAAGGGCATCGTAGCCAGGGATCCGGTGTAGCCCATACCAGCGTTGTTAATCAAGACACTGAAGGATCCAAAGTCTTGAATGATTTCAGCCATACGGGCTTGCAGACCAGATTGATCGCCCAATTCAACGGCATAGCTCTTAACCATGACACCCCAATCAGCCATCTCATCCACAACGGGTTGCAGCCGATCTAAGGAGCGCCCCAATAGGGCCACATCAAACCCTGCCTGAGCAAGAGCATGGGCCGTGGCTCTACCTATGCCACGACTGGCTCCTGTGATGAGGGCACGACGCGGCAGGCCGGAACGGAGGGAGTTGTCCAAGGATGAATACCAAAAACCAACAAATAACGAACCAGGGGGCTAGGCAAGACCTATGAGTTGAGGGCTGCTAAGCTCGCTTCCTTCAGCGTTCCCGGATCGGGGTGGTTATGCAAACGAGGTCATGCCCGTCTATATGTTAACAAACGTAAAGCATTTCTCTCAGAAACAGCCCCCATAAAAGTCTGTAATGGCTATTTCTGCAGATACCCTATTATTGCACCCCAGCATCCCTTTGATCTTGATCCGCTGTGGCCTTAGACCGCTGCTTCGGCAAACACTCCAATCTTGCGATATTTTTGATAGCGCATTTGCTGAAGAGCTTCGGGTGTCAGTCGCGAGAGCTCCGCCAGATTGTCAATCAGGGCTTGCTTGAGGATGTCCGCCGCCTGGATGGGGTCGGAATGGGCACCGCCCACGGGTTCCGGCAAAAGCTGATCCAGAATGCCCAGGTTTTTCAAATCCCAGGAGGTGATTTTGAGGGCTTCGGCGGCCTCAGCGGAACGGCCCGCATCCTTCCAGAGAATGGCGGCGCAGGCTTCCGGGCTGGCCACGGTGTAGACGGAATGCTCAAACATCATCAGCCGATCCCCCACGCCAATACCCAAGGCACCACCGGATCCACCCTCACCGATGATGGTGCAAACGATGGGCACCCGCAGGCCAAACATTTCCCGCAGGTTGTAGGCGATGGCTTCCCCCTGGCCCATTTCTTCGGCCTCGTAGCCCGGATAGGCACCGGGGGTATCAATAAAGGTAATGATGGGCATAGAAAATCGATCAGCGTGGCGCATCAGCCTCATGGCCTTGCGATAGCCGCCAGGGGAGGCCATGCCAAAATTGCGGGCCACGTTGTCCTTGGTGTCGCGGCCTTTTTGGTGGCCCAAAATGACCACCGGACGCCCTTCCAATCGGGCCACGCCGCCAACAAGGGCCGGGTCGTCCTTGCCAGAACTGCGGTCGCCGTGCAGTTCAATCCATTCGTCGGTGATGGACTGGATGTAATCCAGCGTGCTAGGGCGGCGAGGATGACGGGCCACCTGCAATCGCTGGGCCGGGGTGAGGCTGGAGAAAATTTCCTGGCGCAAATGGGCCGCCCTGGCCTCAAGCTGGCGCAACTGGGCCGATACGTCTACATCGTTCTTTTCCGCCAGATCACGGATTTGGGCAATGCGTCCCTCCAGCTCCGCTAGGGGCTTTTCAAAGGACAGCAAAATCGACTTGCGCTCGTTAGGGGCCATGGCCAGCAGGTACAGCGATAGAAAAACAAGGCCCAAGC
>CAZWNR010000499.1:0-3291 GCA_964635665.1 uncultured bacterium
TGACGGTCGACCACGGGCACGACCACGGGCACGACCACGGGCACCACCACGATCACAGCCACGACCACGGGCACCATCACCACTAAGGGAGAACATCTGGGTTCAGTGGATCCCAGAACCGAGAACTGCCACAGGAGATGGCAGTTCTCGGTTCAGTGAAGTGCAAATTGTGGGGCTTCAGATCCCCCCAGCTTCTATTCGTAGTCGATTCACTTCGTACCCCCCTTGTTAAGGGGGGCAGGGGGGATCTTCACGGTGTGCCCCATTCAAGGAAAATCCGCTATGGCTTTACGAGCTTTAGCCCAGGGAGAGGCTCACAAATCTTAACCACTCAACGGGCCAGGAGTTGGGCAACTGAGTGTGCCGAAATTTTGGCCATGGAGTAAGCTTAACGGTCAAGTGCTCTGGCTATACTCCGGCGTATTAAAACACCTCAGGCGACCTGCCTCAATGGGGGTCTTGGTTCCTAATAGGGCAGTGCTGGGTGAGATACATCGAGGGCGGCTGGCGATTGACTTGGGATACTGGGATAGTTCAACGGTGAGGAAAAAGCACATGAACAGCGTACAGCGTTGGATGGGGCAGGCAGCATGCGCTTCGCTGCTGGCCACGGTGGTGGTAGGGAGTGGGTTGATTCTGCGCCCAGAGGCAGCCCAAGCCCAAGTCGCCTACGGTAGCTATGTGGGGATAGGGGCTGGATTTGGCTTAACCAGCGATGCCGCCACCAGCCAAGGTAGTGGGGTGCAGGGCGTCATCGCCGGGCGCTATCGATTCTTGACCATGCCTGTATCAGCCCGCGCCCAGGCCTTTGTGTTTGGCGATGGGTTTGCTGTGGTACCCACTATTTCCTACGATTTCCCCCTCAGTTGGAACGCCGATGCCTACATCGGGGCCGGGATTTCTATCCCCAGCGGCGGCGACGATCCCAGCCTGGTGGGCAACAAAACGGCCTTCGTGTTGCAGCCTGGCATTGACTATATGTTCCCCAACAGTAACCTAGTGGCCTTCGGCAACGCTATTTTTGCCTTCGATGCCTACCGCGATGGTGGCAACACCGCCATTTCCGTCCAAGGGGGCATGGGGATTCAGTTCTAGGTCGGCCCAGGTGGGGGTGGACTCCCCCTCCCTGCTGGAGAAACCCATTAGACTAATTGCTATGGTATTGGCCCTGGGCTAGGGCAAGGGTTGAACTGTGCCGTCAATTATTGGGATTCTCTCGTTTATTATCATCGGCTATTTAATTAGCTCGGTGCGCATCATCAACCAGGGCGAAGAAGCACTGGTGGAACGCCTCGGTCGCTACCACCGCAAGCTGAAGCCGGGGTTGAATTTCATTGTGCCAACCCTAGACTACATCCGCCTCAAGGACAGCGTGCGGGAACGCATCCTCGACGTGGCTAAACAGGGGGCGATCACCAAGGACAACGTATCCCTAGAAGTGGATGCGGTGGTCTATTGGCGCATCCTGGAATTGGAACTCACCTACTACGCCATTGAGGACGTAGAGAAAGCGATTCAGGAATTGGTGATCACCACCCTGCGCTCGGAAATCGGGAAAATGGAGTTTGAAAACACCTTTTCCTCCCGCGACGAACTGAACCGGGCCCTGCTGTCCCAACTGGATGAAGCCACCGAACCCTGGGGCGTGAAGGTGACACGGGTAGAGGTACAGGAAATTGTTCCCCCCGAAGAGGTTCGCCGTTCCATGCAGAAGCAGCAGGCCGCCGAACTCGAACGACGGGCCACCGTCCTTAAAGCCCAGGGGGATCAGGAAGCCGCCATCAAACGGGCCGAGGCCACGGTTCGCTCCATCCAAATGCTTTCCGACGCCCTACAACAGCGGGAAAATGGCCCCAACATCCTGCAATTTTTGATCGCCCAGGACTACGTAGAAGCCAATCAAAAACTAGGGGCCAGCGAAAATTCCAAAGTGGTCTTCATGGATCCTAAAAACCTCACTGAAGGCCTCGCCCGCCTAATCGAACCCGATATCCCCAACAAACCCAAATCCGACGACGACGACTTCCCCAGCCGCCGCCGCCGCCCAAGTTCCTAACCCCGCTTTCCCACCGCTATCATAGAAGACTACGCTTTTCTTCTCCCTGCCATGGCCGCTTCTTCCCTACCCACTGTCACACCCCTAACCGCCACTGAAGAAGGCAACGGGGACGCTCCTCAACGTCAGAAGACGGATCCAGCGGCTACAGAGAATCCCACAAATCTAGAGAATCCTCAAAAACCAGGGACTCAGTACACCCAACCCCTCCTAGGGCAATCCCTTGAAGACCTGACGGCTTGGATAGTAGCCCAAGGGCAGCCCGCCTACCGGGGCAAGCAGTTGCACCAGTGGCTCTATGAGCAAGGGGCGCGGTCGCTGCAAGATATCACCGTTTTCCCCAAGGCGTGGCGGCAGCAGGTGGCGACGGTTTCGGTCGGGCGTTCGGAAATCTACCACCGCACCGAGGCCAGGGATGGCACTGTCAAGTACCTGCTCAAGTTAGCCGATGGGCAAATCATCGAAGCGGTGGGAATGCCCTCGGCCAAACGCCTGACGGTGTGTGTGTCGTCTCAGGTGGGGTGCCCCATGGCCTGCGACTTTTGCGCCACGGGCAAGGGCGGCTTTTTGCGCAACCTGCATACCCACGAAATTGTCGATCAGGTGCTAACCGTACAGGAAGACTTTGGCCAGCGGGTCAGCAACATCGTCTTTATGGGCATGGGCGAACCGCTGCTGAATACCGATAACGTGGTCGCCGCCATCCGCTGCCTGAACCAGGATGTGGGCATTAGCCAGCGATCCATGACCCTCTCCACCGTGGGCATTCCGGGCCGCATTCGCAAACTGGCGGACGAACAGCTTCAGGTTACCCTGGCGGTCAGCCTCCACGCCTCCAACCAGGCCCAGCGCCAAGACCTCATCCCCAGTGCCAAGGCCTACCCCCTGACGGAACTGCTGGCGGAATGCCGCGACTACGTGAAGCTCACCGGGCGGCGCGTCACCTTTGAATACATCCTCCTGGCGGGACTGAACGACCAACCCCAAAATGCCGCCGAACTGGCCCAACACCTGCGCGGCTTCCAAAGCCATGTCAACCTCATCCCCTACAACCCCATTAGCGAGGTAGACTACCAACGCCCCAGCGAAGCCAGCATTCGCGAATTTGTGGCCCAGCTCGAATCGCGCCACATTGCTGTTAGCGTTCGCTATTCCAGAGGTCTTGAGGAAAACGCCGCCTGTGGCCAATTGCGGGCCTCCAAGGTCGCCTAGCAAACAAGTCTCTTGTGGGAGCT
>CAZWNR010000500.1:0-3289 GCA_964635665.1 uncultured bacterium
GGCTGGGGTGGCGTGGGGCGGGCTGGATAGCGGCCAAAGTACACCTCCGCCAAGCGCTTCACCTCGGCGGCATCCACATCCCCCACCACCACCGCCGTTAGGTTGCCGGGGCCATAGTAGGTGTCGTAGAAGTCTTGAATATCCTGGCGAGTGGCGACATAGAGATCTTCCTGGTAGCCAATGATGGGGCGTCGGTAAGGGTGTTGCTCAAAGGCGGTTTCCAGGAATTCCTCTACCAGGGTGCCGATGGGGGAGTTGTCCACCCGCATCCGCCGTTCCTCCAGAATTACGTCCTTTTCTTCAAAAAATTCCCGAAATACCGGGTCGAGGAACCGCTCCGACTCCAGGGAAAACCACAGTTCCAGCTTGTTAGCAGGCAGGCTGTAGAAATAGCGGGTGGCATCGGCGGCGGTGGTGGCATTGAGGCCCACGCCCCCGGCCTGTTCAATAATTTGGCCATACTGGTTTTGCACCACATAGTTGGCGGCCTGCTGACGCAGGGCTTCTAGCTCAGCCCTCAGTTCTGCCGCCCGCTCGGTATTGCCCGCCGCCTCGGCCTGAAGCTTTTCGGCAAACGCCCGATCCATCGCCTCAAACACTTCGACTTCAGCGGCGTGGTCGGTGGTGCCAATGCGGCTGGTGCCCTTAAAGGCGAGGTGTTCTAAATAGTGGGCCACCCCGGTTTTGCCGTCCTCCTCATCCACTGCGCCCACATCGGCATGGATCATAAACGACACCACCGGAGCCTGGGGCCGCTCTAGCACCAGGAAGGTCATGCCGTTATCCAGGGTGAACTGGGTGACGGCCTCGGTGAAGCGATCCAGGTAGGGCTGAATGGAGGTTTGCCCAGGCCGCATTTCCTCCGCCCAGGCTGGGGCTAGGCCACCTAGGCCAATCATCACCGCTAAGGCCAGGGCCAGCCCCCTCGCCCCAGCTAGACCCAACCAGCGACACCTTTGCCACAGGTGGCTTCTAAACTTGCGATCACGAGAGGATTGAGGACGGAGGAACGGTGCAGACATAGGCTGAGTTAGAAAAATCCCAGCTTCCAGGATAGTAGAGCGGTGAGGCCGTTGACCATTGATGGACACCATGGCGATCCCATCTCCGCCGGGCCCACATCCATGGGATCTACGGCAGTGGTTGAGGGAGTAAAGCTGCACCCGCTAGGGTGGCGGCGAGCAGAGGGGCACCAGTTCGGGGAGGCGAGGCTGGCCTTGGTGGTCGTCGAACCAGCGACAGCCCTTGTCCATCAGGGTTGATAGGTCAGCATTGGACAGGTGCCATAGGGTAGTGTGTCCGGCACTGTCCACCGCCATGACCTGTTGCCCATCGGCGCTAAAGGAGACGGCATTCACTGCTCCGGCAAACCCACCCAGGGTGGTGATGGGGCGACCGTCCCAGTCCCACAGGCGTAGGGTGCGGTCGTCGCTGACGGTGGCGAGGGTTTGCCCATCGGGGCTGGTGGCTAGGCCCCAAATGGGGGCGGTGTGGCCGATCAGTTCTGTGGCCTGGGCCTGAAGCTGGCCTTGACGCAGGGGCCACAGACGACCTCGGCCATCTTCGCCCACCGTGGCCAACCAGCGGCCATCGGGGCTAAAGGCGAGATTGTAAAGGGCACTGCCCAGGCTGGGTAGGGTTTGCAGCGGCTGGCCTGCCAGCGTCCACAGGTGTACCCCCCCTTGTTCATCGGCGGTGGCGAGGGTTTGCCCATCGGGGCTAAAGGCAATGCCGTAGATTACGGCGGGGTGTTCGCTGAGGCTAACCAAGGGCTGATCCCATGGCCCATTGGTGGGCCACAGATGCACCTGGCGATCATCGCTGGCGGTGGCGAGGGTTTGCCCATCGGGGCTGAAGGCAAGGTCGCGTAAACTGAGGTCGCTGACCTTGAACGACTGCGGTACCTCAACACCCGGAGGCCAGATTTGTACCTCCCCGGTGCTGGTGCCCACCGCCAGGGTGCCGTTGGGGTGCTGGGCTAGGGCAAAAATTTGGGTCTGGGGAATACCCAGGGGCCGCTCCGCTCCAGCCAGTGGGAACCCTGCCCCCGTCCAACGGCGTAAAACGCCCGCTGCGCCACCCGTAGCCCAGGTTTCTGGGGGTTGCCCAGCCGCTGCATAGAGGGGGCTACCATCCCCAGGCCACACCTGAAGGGCTGGATTGGGCCAGCGCCAGAGCTTGGCTAGGTTATCGTCGGAGGCGGTGACCAGGTGGCCATCGCGGCCAAAACGCACCGCCGTAATCCGGCTTTGGTGACCTGTTAGCCGCAGGGGAGCGTTGGGGGCATCGAGGTGCCAGAGGTAGAGATCCCCAGCCTGTCCAGCAGCGGCGAGGGTTTGGCCCTGGTCATCAATATCTAGCCCCCAGAGGGCATCAAAACGATCTGTCAAGAGGGTTTTCAGAGCGGCCTCCTGCCCTAGCGTCCAGATCATGACGGTGCCGTCGATGCTGGCACTGGCGAGGGCGGGCTGGGCGAGTTGGGGCGATCCGGGGAAAAAGGCCAGTTGGGTAATCTCGTTTTGGTGGCCTCGCCGTTCCCCCAGCAGATTGCCCTGGGCGTCCCACAGGCGCACGATGCCCGAATGCCCCCCTGTCGCGAGGATTTGGCCATTGGGGCTGAACCGCACACTGCGCACCCCAGCGGCATCGGCGGCGAGGGTCTGGAGATTTTCCCCCGTCAACGTCCAGCGTTTGACGGTGCCATCGGCGCTGGCGGTGGCGAGGGTTTGGCCATCGGGGCTGAAATCTAGGCTGTAGATCCAGTCGGCATGGGCCGCGAACTGGCGCACCAAGGATCCCTCCGCATCCCAGATCTGCACCGTGCCGTCGTCGCTGGCGGTGGCGAAGGTTTGGCCATCGGGGTGGTAGCGCACCGTTCGCACCACATCGGTGTAGCTCTCTAGTCGTCGAATTTCGTTACCATCGGCGTCCCAGAGAATGGCCTGTCGATCCATCCCCACGGTGACGTAGAACTGGCCATCGGGGCTAGGGGCAACGTCTAGCACATCGTCGCTGTGGCCCGCCAGTTGGTCATACTCGGCAATGCGATAAAGGGCCTGGGTGAGGGCATCTTGAAGGCGCTGTTGCAGAGCGGCCCGCCCCTGAATTAGGCGAGTGCGCTGGAACTGGTCGCCCGCTTGCAGCGCCAACACCAGGGCCGGAGTAGCGGTGGTGCTGTCCTGAAACCGGGCCTGGGATTGATCCACCAAGGCCTGAATTCGACTCTGGTGCAGTTGGCGATAGGCCTGGATCAGCAATCCCCCTGTACCTAGGGCCGCCACCAGGGCTA
>CAZWNR010000501.1:0-3280 GCA_964635665.1 uncultured bacterium
TTAGGAGAGTGATTCATAGGGTTGTTACCTCCATAAACTAAAGGGGATAGCAGGTTGTTAACTTGGGAATATCTGAACCATACTCAATAATCCAGCCACTTCGCAAAGTTGCTCTTCTATTTTGCCACTCGATTTCAAAATCTAAAGTGTAGCGCTGCCCAAACTGGTCTTTCCTTCCCAACCGGGCCTCGTGGGTTTGAACTACTTTGAGCAGAACTTGACGTAGCGCTTCTGCATCGTCAACCGTCATTCCAAGAATTGACAAGAATAATCTAGCCTTGTGCTTACCATCATCATGGCTGAGATTAAGGCAGTATCCTTGAAGTTTGCGAATGTCAACAATGGCTTGAGTCGCATTAGGAATAATCATACAGAAAATACTGTTTTGATTACCGCTTTATCAAAACAAATAAATTTTTACTGATATGTGGTTGAATCGCTTCTTTGTTGCGACGGGCAACGGGCCAGGTAAGCAGAATATCTGACGTGTCGATGTCGTCATCGGTCATGGCGTCAATTCTGGCCCAGTCGGTCTTGGATGTATTGTTCATAAGCATTGAGAAACCGGGTTTCTTTTGACCATTATCAATGGCTAGGCCAGCATTTGAGGCCAGAAACCCGGTTTCTGAGTAAGCGCGTTAGGGCAATTCGGTGCGCCCCATCAGGTAGCGGTCGCATTCCCGCGCTGCGCCACGACCCTCGTTGATGGCCCACACCACCAGCCTTTGGCCTCGGCGGCAATCTCCCGCCGCAAACACCCCAGTAATCGAGGTGGTGTATTGCTCGTGCTGGGCTTTGACGTTGCTGCGGGCGTCTTTTTCTAGGCCCAGGGCATCAATCAGGGGCTGTTCTGGCCCCAAAAAGCCCATGGCCAGCAGCACCAACTGGGCGGGCACCACCTTCTCGGTGCCGGGGATGGGCTGGGGCACAAAGCGCCCGTTTTCGTCCTTGCCCCACTGAATTTGGACGGTGTGGACAGCCTTCACATGGCCATTCTCGTCGCCTTCAAACTTGGTGGCAGTGGTGAGGTAGGTGCGGGGATCGGCCCCAAACTGGGCGGCGGCTTCCTCTTGGCCGTAGTCCATCTTGTAGACCTTGGGCCATTCGGGCCAGGGGTTGTTGGCGGCGCGGGTGTCCGGCGGCTGGGGCATAATTTCCACCTGGGTGACGCTGGTGCAGCCGTGGCGAAGGGAGGTGCCCACGCAGTCTGTCCCGGTATCGCCGCCGCCGATGATCACCACATCCTTACCTGCTGCCGAGATGAATCCAGGGGTTGGCTGGCCATCCAGAACAGTACGGGTGTTTTCGGTGAGAAATTCCATGGCAAAGTGGATGCCCTTGAGGTCGCGCCCTTCGATAGGCAGGTCTCGCGGCTTGGTGGAACCCGTGCAGAGCAGCACTGCGTCAAAGTCCTGCATCAGGGTTTCGGCGGCGATGTCTTTGCCCACTTCGGTATTGCAGACAAAGGTGACGCCCTCGGCTTCCAGCACATCCAACCGCCGCTGCACCACTTCCTTCTTGTCTAGCTTCATGTTGGGGATGCCGTACATCAGCAGCCCACCGGGACGGTCGGCCCGTTCATACACCGTCACCCAATGCCCCGCCGAATTAAGCTGCGCCGCCGCCGCCAACCCTGCCGGGCCAGAGCCAATTACCGCCACCTTTTTACCCGTGCGCTGCTTCGGCGGCGTGGGGGTAATCCAGCCCGATTCCCAGCCCTTTTCGGCGATGGAATACTCAATGTTCTTAATCGTCACCGGGGGGCTGGTGATGCCCAACACACAGGAACCTTCGCAGGGAGCCGGACAAACCCGCCCAGTAAATTCCGGGAAATTGTTGGTTTTGTGCAGTCGCTCTAGGGCTTCTTCCCACAGGCCGCGATAGACCAAATCGTTCCATTCGGGGATCAAATTGTTAATCGGGCAACCGCTGGCCATACCGCTGATGGTGATGCCCGTATGGCAAAAGGGCGTGCCGCAATCCATACACCGCGCCCCTTGGGTACGCAAATTTTCCTCTGGCATGGCCAGGTGAAATTCGTCCCAATTGCGAATCCGATCGGCGGGGGCCACCTCTTGTGCCACTTCCCGCAGATATTCCATAAAGCCAGTCGGTTTTCCCATGGTGGTTGTCCTGAAGTTGATAATTAAAGATCATGCATAGGGTGCATTCGCGAAGCAATGCACCATGATGAGGTTTCTCGCGTGGTGCATTGCGGCTCAAAAGCGTAATCTGGGGTGATTAGCGAAAGACGGTAAGCCGCGAATGCACCCTACAGACTTTTATTTAGGCTTTAAATCCATTAGAAAAGACTTGTAAAAGTCACTGTGATCGCCTTCAAAATTATCCATACCCTGTTTTGTTAAATAGCCTTTCTTGCCAGTGTGGGGATTGGGAAAATGGCTAGAGATAAACTTCGGATAATCTGGATTCTCATGCCAAGAGATATTGAAAGCCGCATATTTAGGGAAGAACACCATACTGGCATAGGCCGGAATGTGATCGTGAACCCACCAGGCTAGAGCCGTCCAATCTTGAGTACGCTCATAGAATGGGATGAACGAGTTCACCACAATACAGGCGGTCGCTCCCATATAACCGTCACTGTCTCTCACATCCCAAATATGATTGGCATAACTGGCCTCATTGCTAGAGCAGTTATATTGATTTTTATTCTCCGCCCCCTTAGCATTCACCGCGCAGGATCGATAGGCGGATCGAATCGCGATTCGTCCTAAAGTCTCTTGGATAGGCTCCAAAACCTTCTCACAAAGATTTCGACCCGCTTCAATCGCTAAATCTGGGTCGTCAGGAATATTCGGCACCCCTTCGATCTGAGAAATCTCAGAATACAGAAATTCCCGCATGAAAAAGCTTTTGGAGAGTCTGACTCTACCAAATTCCTCAAGGGCTTTTACAGTTTGGGGCTTTTTCATCGCGCTCTTAGTCAACATCCGAGAGCAAAACTAAAATATTCCTCAAAGAATCTAGAATTAAAGCAAACTAAATCGTCAAAAAAATTGAATCGCTTTAATTTCCATCGAGCTAATGAATCTAGATAAACACTGTAGAGTAAACGACAGTAGCCTAATATAAGTCCCAGATTTTAGAACCTTCCCAAAACCCTAGAATCTCTTTAGGTCACGTTAACGAGTTGTTACCTTTTGCCGTCTGACCGTGGCAGCAATGTATCCGCCGTTACAGTTCATGGCCATACCCCTAGCTGGGTGGCTCTGGCAAAGTACCCTAGAGAAGGCGCTACAATAGCGATGATGGCTGT
>CAZWNR010000502.1:0-3279 GCA_964635665.1 uncultured bacterium
GACCATCAGGTGATGGCGGCGGTGCAACAGCTTACGTTAAACGATGGGGCCACGGTGGTTTTCGCCCATGTTTTGCCCTACGCAGAGGACACGGCGGGGCAGGATGTGTCTCGGCCTTTGCCTGTGGATCACGAGTTTCCCCACAGCCAAATTGAGCAACATTTACAAGCCTGTGCGGCCCAGCTACCAGATGTCACGGCGATGTTTGAGATTGTGCAGGGCGACGCCGAGACGGAGATTCTGCGGCTAGCCAATATTCACCAGGCCAGCCTGATTGTGTTAGGTAGCCGAGGGCTGACGGGGGTAGACCGCATTCTGGCGGGGTCGGTGAGCAGCCAAGTGGTGGCGGAAGCGCCCTGTACGGTAATGGTTGTGAAGTCGCCCGTGAAGGCTGACGAGGCCGAGGATGGCGACTAGGACACGCCCCCTAGGGGAATGACTGCTAGGAGCATGACCACTAGGAAACGCTAGCTTGCTGGATCCGATAGCGCTGACGGAATTGCTCTTCGGCGACGGCCTCCAAAAAGTGCTGTAGGGCTGCGGAGTGGGTCGGGTTTGGTACCAAGTTTGGCTCAGTGGCGGCGATGTGGATGGGACCGAGCGGTGACTCGGTGGCGGTGATGGAAAACCCTGCCGTCGCCAAGGCTTGGAGGCCTAAATCTAAGGAAAATTCAGAAATCCCCAGGTGAGACAGCAGACGGGATCGCTCCACGGGGTTTTGGGTGCGGGCTAGATATTTGACGATACCCACCAAGTTTTGCCAGACCGTGACGGGAGATTCGATGGCTGTAATTGGGGAATCGCCTAACCGGGGCAGATCGCTAGGAATTGGGTCTGAATCGGACTGAATTGCCCCAGCATCCTCAGCGGCAAGGCGCACATCCACCAGCTTGACGTGGTAGCCCTGGCGCTGGCTGTGGTCTAAATCCACCACCACATCACAGCGACCTGGGGGCAGTTCGTCCTTGTAGTGTCCCCACCACTCCCCCGGAAAGCTAGCGGTGGCAGTATCATCCCACAGCTCAAATTCGGTTTTGATAAAGCCGACCCCCTGGTTGGTGGCATCGCGCAGGTTGCGGTGAAAGGTGTTGGCAAACCAGACATTCTGAATCAGCAACCGGGGGACGGGGTGGCCCATGCCGTAGGGTTCCAGCAGTTTGAGTTCTCGGAACAGGGCTTGCCCCAGATCCGCCACGGTCACCGTGAGGTCAATCGTCAGCCTAGGCTGGGGGATGCCGCTGCCCAGCGCTTCCCGCACCGCTCGGTTCATCGCCGTGGTGAACATGGCCAGTCGATCCACAGGCAGGGTTAACCCTGCGGCGAGGGGATGCCCCCCAAAACTGCTCAGCAAATCCCCCTGGGATTGAAACAGGTCGTACAGATCTAACCCTGGCACAGATCGGGCCGACCCCCTGGCGAGTTGCGGTTCTCCGGTTGTGTTAGGTGGGTCGATGGTGAGCAGCAGGGTAGGCCGACCGAGGGCTTGGCTCACCTGCCCGGCCACTAGGCCCAGAATGCCCGTGGGCCATTGCTCATCGGCCAGAATAATGCAGTGGGTGGTGGCCAGATCGATGGCGGCGACTCGATCCATCACCTGACGGTAGAGATCCCGTTGCAGCCCCTTGCGGCGAGTGTTGGCCAGTTCGGCCTCGTAGGCCAAGGTTCGGCAGCGGGCGGCGTCTTGGCTGGTGAGCAGTTCTACACAAAAGCTGGCGTCGCCATGGATGCGGCTAACGGCATTGATGCGCGGCCCCAGCCCAAAGGAAATATCCGTAGGCCGATCCCCCGTTTTTTTGCAGAGGGTCAGCAGTTCCTTCACCCCCGGTCGAAAGCGGGGAGGATTCCCTTGCAGGTGGGTTTGGAGTTGTTGGAGCCCCCGCTGAGCCAGGTAGCGGCAGTCTCCCGTAAGGTTCACCAAGTCGGCAATCAGGCCAATAGCGACTAGATCGAGGAGGTTGTCGAGGGCAAAATCCGGCGGGACATCTAGGGACTCATACAGCCCCTCCAGCAGCTTGTAGGCCACAGCCACGCCGGACAGGGTGGCCAGGGGATGATCCGCTGGGAAATAGCGGGGATTGATCAACGCTACGGCGGCGGGTTCCGTCTCCGGCAGAGTGTGGTGGTCGGTGATGATCACCGCCATACCGAGGCTTTGGGCGTAGGCGATTTCCTCAAGGTTGGTGCTGCCCGTGTCGCAGGTGACGATCAGCCCCGTGCCCCAGCTTTTGACCTGATCCAGCCCCGCCTTCGATAAACCATGGGACTCCCGTAGCCGATTGGGAATGTAGTAGCGCAGGGTCGTTCCCTGGTCGAACAATTGCCCCAACCCCTCCCACAAAACGGCGGTAGCGGTGACCCCATCGGCATCAAAATCGCCCCAAATGGTGACGGTTTCCTGAGTGTCGATAGCCTGCCTGAGGCGAGCTACAGCCCTGGTCATCGGTTCTCCAAAGGCGCTGGCGGGGGTGGGGGTGTAGGAGTCCTCGTCGATAAAACCGTCAATATCCCCTAGGGTGACGATCTGCCGCTGCCAGAGCACCTGGGCCGCCCAACCCACCAGCGGTAGCGGCGGAGTTTGGTGAGCAACGGCCCCCTGCACCGCCCTAAGCCATGCCTCCGGGGCCGAAGTAGAGGCCACATCCTGCCACAGCGGGGGGGACAGATCCATATCGCGACACCCAATAAAATTCGATACCCAATACAACCCGGAGAACGGCCATCGGGCGTCTATCCACCCAAGGGAATGATATAACCTACGAAGGTTTTTCTAGGATAGGAGCACGGGTGGCACGGTACCTTCAGCGCTTCGGCAACAGGCTACGGCTTTTGGGGCAGACGTTAGGGCAAATTCTGGGGCAGCGGCCTTGGATTGGGTTGTTGCTGTGGGCGGGGGTGCTGCTGGTGATCAACCACCCTCAACAAAGCCTGATGGCCTACGACGAGGGCTACTATGCCCAGCAAGCCCGCTGGATTTTGGACAACCAAGACTGGATCACCGTGGGCTGGTGGGGTGCGCCCCTGTTTGACCGCACCATTGGGGCCAACTGGTTGATCGCCCTCAGCTATGTCGTGTTTGACCGCAGTGAGTGGTCGGCCCGGCTGCCCAGTATGGTGTTGTCCATGGGGTCAATTTTGCTGACCTGGCAAATTGGCAAACGCCTGTGGCCCCCCAGTACAGGGTTTTGGGGAGCAGCCATTTTGGCGGTGATGCCCCTGTGGATGCAGTCCAGCAAGTTGGCCACCCAGGATATGCCCCTCGTGTTCCTGGAGTTGCTAGCC
>CAZWNR010000503.1:0-3266 GCA_964635665.1 uncultured bacterium
TTGCAGTTCATGTCCGACTATTTGGCGGATTTAGAAGCCTTCAGCGTCAACAGCGACATTGACTTTGAAGTCATCGCGACCAACGGGCAAAAGCTGCAATTTAGTAGCTATGCCTCGGTGTTGCTCAATCGCCCCAATGGGATCCATGTCCGTCGCCAAGGGCCATTGGCCGATGTGGATATTTTGTTTAACGGTGGCCAGATTACCCTGTTTGGACGGCGGATCAACGCCTACGTGCAGCAGGCCTTCACGGGCACCGTGGACGAGGCCATTCTCGCCGTCGAGGCCGAAACGGGCATTCCCTTTCCGGGGGCCGATCTGCTGTTTAGCAACCCCTACGAGGTGCTGATGGAAGGGGTGACCAGCAGCCAGTACCTCGGCACGGGCTACATTGACGGGGTAGAAGTGCACCACCTGGCCTTCCGGGAGGATGATGTGGACTGGCAAATCTGGGTGCAGACGGGGGATCGGCCCCTGCCCATGAAGTACGTGATTACCACCAAATGGCTGACGGGTGCGCCCCAGTACGAAACTCGCCTGCGCGACTGGAACACCAGCCCGCAAATGGACGCGAACTCCTTTACCTTTAGCGCTCCGACGGGGGTACGGCAACTCGAAGCCCTTCCCCCCAGCGAACTAGAAGACTTTCAACCTACCGAAGAGGCTCAGTAATGAATAATCCCGTGAATAAGCCTGTGCATAAACCCGTGTTCAAGCCTGTGGCCCTGGCGACGGTGGCGTTGTTGGCCGTTGGTGCTGTCGTGGATAGCGTGGTCAGGGTCGGCATCGTTGTGTCCCCAGCCTCGGCGGTGGTGGGTCGGCCTGCTACCCCGGTCAGTGTGGCGGGTACCGCTCGGCGCACCACTCGGCGGGTGATTCGGCGCTCCACCATCTATGCGGCCACCCTACCCGTGGGCTGCTCCACCATTTACATCGATGGAGCCATGGTCTACCAATGCGGCACCACCTACTACCAGCCCTACAACAACCAATACGTTGTCGTGTACATCGATTAAATCAGGCCAGCCGCCATGAGCACGTCCCCACCCTCCCGATCCGTTGAACCACGCTGGCCCGTGGCTTTGACGATTGGGGTGGTGCTGGTGTTGCTGGGGGTGCTGCCCGATCGCATTAGGGTGTTTCCCGTTTGGCTGCCCTATCTACTCGGTATTGTGATCCTAGTGGTGATCGCCCTGGTGCCGCTCACGGGCGGAAAACCTCGATCACTGCGGGTTGAACGGTGGACTACGCTGCTGTTCTGCCTGGTGGTGGGAGTAGGGATGCTGATGGGTCTGCGCCACCTGATTGTTGAGATGTTTGATCCCTCCGGCGACTTGGATGGCCTAGAGCTATTTACCTCTAGCGTGGCGGTGTGGGTGATTGGCATTCTGATTTTTGCGCTGGTGTACTGGCAGAGCGATCGCGGCGGACCAGAGGTGCGGCGGCGCGATCATGGCACCCGTCCCGACTGGCTCTTTCCCCAAGCCGATTTAGACGATATCTTGCCCCACTGGCAACCGACCTTCGTGGATTACCTGTTTCTGTCTTACACCACCGCCACCGCGTTCAGCCCCACCGATGTGGCTCCGATTACCGCTCGGGCCAAGCTGATGCTGATGGCCCAGAGCCTGATCTCCCTGGCCACCATTCTGGTGGTGGTCTCCCGCGCTATTAATATTCTTGGTAGTTAACCCCTCACCTTCTTGCCATTGCCCCCTATGCCAACCAACGACCTGACCGAAATTCGCAACCTTGCCAAGCAAGCCTACATCTATGGCTTCCCGATGGTAGATAGCTACCGCATCCAGCACGCCTACTTTGTTGATCCCCAAAACCCCGAGTACAAAGCCTCCTGGAACCATCTCCGTAACATTGCCCGGGTGTTTACGCCGGAGGATAAGGCCGTTCAGACCCCCAACTCCGACACGCCCTACTCGATGGCGGGGCTAGATTTGCGGACAGAACCGATGGTGATCACCGTGCCAGAGTTGGAAGCAGAACGCTATTTCAGCATCCAACTGGTGGATTTGTATACGTTCAATTTCGAGTACATCGGTAGCCGCACAACGGGCAATGGCGGCGGCGTTTTTGTGATTGCTGGCCCCGGTTGGCAAGGCGAACCCCCCAGCGGCGTGAGCCAAGTGATTCGCGCCGAAACCGAGTTTGTTCTAGCGATTTATCGCACCCAACTGTTTAATCCCGCCGATCTCGATCAGGTGAAGGAAATTCAATCCAGCTATCAGCTTCAGCCGCTGTCGGAATTTTTGGGACAATCGGCCCCGGCTAGCGCCCCCCCGATTGAGTTTGTGTCGCCCCTCACGCCCGACAACCAGAAGACCTCCCTAGGGTTTTTCGGCATCTTGAATTTCCTGCTGCAATTTTGCCCCCCGGTACCCTCGGAAGTCGATTTGCGATCCCGGTTTGCCCAGATTGGAGTGGAGGCTGGACGGGATTTTTCGGCAGATGCCCTGGCCCCGGAGGTGCAAGACGCCATGACCCAGGGTATGGCCGATGCCTGGGCCGAATTTGCCGCCCTGAAACATCAAGTGGACACCGGCGACGTGACCGCTGGCGATTTGTTCGGCACCCGCGACGATTTGCAAAACAACTACCTCTACCGCATGGCGGGGGCGGTGCTGGGCATCTTTGGCAACACCAAGCAGGAGGCCATGTACCCCTTCTACACCGTGGACGCCGATGGCCAGCCCTTGAGTGGAGCCAACCGCTACACCCTGCACTTCTCGGCGGATCACCTGCCCCCGGTGAATGCCTTTTGGTCGTTGACGATGTACGAACTGCCCTCTAGTTTGCTGGTGGCCAACCCCCTCAACCGCTACCTGCTGAACTCGCCCATGCTGCCCCAGTTCCAGCGCGATGCCGATGGTGGCCTCACCTTCTACATTCAAAACGAGTCGCCCGGTGCCGAACTAGAGGCCAACTGGCTCCCCGCCCCCTCCGGCCCCTTCTTCTGCGCCATGCGGCTCTATTGGCCCAAACCCGCCGCCCTCGACGGCACTTGGACAGCCCCCGCCGTCAAGCGAGTTTAGTCAAGTCAGTACAACGGCTGATCAGCGAGATGATCAGCCGTTGTACTGGAATGCGGTCAGACCCGATAACGCCCGTGATTTTACCCTGCGGTTTCAAGTCCGGCTTTTATTCCCTACGAATGAGCGTCATGGAAACTACTTTTACTAGCCAGGATAAGGATCTAGCAAACATTGCCGAACGCTATGGCAGTCTATCGATGGAAGCAGTCATTCGCACCG
>CAZWNR010000504.1:0-3254 GCA_964635665.1 uncultured bacterium
CACTGGCATCCTGCACGGCGTAGTAGTCCGTGGTCGTGGTGAGCCGGAGTACCTCGCGGGAGCGTTCCATGGCCAACTCCGCTAGTCGTACCTGCTCCTCGGCGGCCTGAATGCGGGCGGATCGCTCCCCCGATACCCCCAGGTCATATTCAGCGCGGATACCGCTGTTTAGCCGGGTTGCTGTGCTCCCTAGTCCTGTCCCAAAATTGGTTTGGTCGGTAACCTCCAGGGTGGCACTCAGATCAGCGGTGGGGTAGAGAAGGGCGCGCTCGGCCCGGAGCCCTTCGTAGCTGCGTTCCAGCTGCAGTTGGGCAATGCGCAGTTCTTCGCTGTTGCGGTAGGCCAGCTCAATGGCGGCTTCGAGGGAAAGGGGATGGGTGCCCACAATCTCCACTTCATCGGGCTGGGTTTGTAATTGCAGCGGGTTGGCGTGGGGCTGAAGATACTCTAGGTCAACCTCTGGGGGGAGGCCAGGTGTCGTTATCGAGGGATCGGCTACCGAGGGATCGGCCTCTGCATCGCTTGTCTCTGGGGTAGCTGTCTCTGGAGCGGAGGTTTCGGTATCCGAGGCTGGGGCGGTTTCTGAATCCGGCTCTCCTGGGGTAGCGCCATTCTGCTGAAGTGGCAGGGTGTTGTTGCCCTCCGGTTCCACAGGGGCTGGCGGTTCCTGGGCTGTGGGGCTGGCTGCGGGATCGGACGGGTCGGACTCGGACGTAACGGCTCCCGAGTCCTCCGGTACCCCCTGGGGTTGGGTGTTGTCTTGGGCCAGCAGCCACACCGATGATGCCGCAGGGGCGGCTGCCTGGGGCCAGGAGAGGGCCGCAGCGGGCAGGATGGGCCAAGATAGGGCCGTTGCCCCCACGCTAGCCAGAATCAAGCGACGACGGCACAAGTCACGCATAAACACCACAGGTCACAGTAATGGAAAACGCCAAGGGAAAACGCTAGCGGCCCACGGATCGCAACCCCGCAGAGTGCTGACCCAGTCCTCCAGTGTTTTAGCATATCGGCATCTGGCCGGACATAAAAGCCATTCGCTAACTCCCTACCCTAGGGTAGAGGGACAATCAGAGGCCAGGGGCAACCCTCAACCTACTGGGCCGCTGAATCCCTGACTTATCTATTGTGTCAAACTAAACCGTTTAGTTCAAGTGCTAGTGGGTCAGCCATCACCCAGGTTCCCTTGAGATGGCAGCTCCCACCCCATCCTGCTGGCTGGGTTGATCCCAACAATTCCCAGCGGATTCCCTGGGGCGGATGCCGAGACTTTCGGGTTCTGCCCCGTCACGCCATGTCCGTTGCCCTAGCTTGGATAGCCCCACGGCCTAGGATGGTGCCCAATAGCCCACTGTAGGCTGGAGATCGGTGTAGGAGGCCTTCGGCACAACACCACAGCAACTCTTCACCAGGGCGTCGGTATCGTCGATGGGGAGGATCGGCACCTTGAGGTGCTGGCTCACCTCCGCCACGCTCATGTCATCGAGGAAGAGGGTATCTTCGGGCTGGCCGCTGTCGCTGGGTTTGAGCATCACCGTGGGCAGTAGCACCGCATCCCCCAGGGGTTTGCCCCCTAGGCCGTTGAGGAGATCTTGCCCGGTGAGTAGTCCCGTTACCGTCAGATTGCGACCCCAATAGTCGCTGGCCAGGGCAGCCAGTTGCACGGTGAGGTCTTCCACCTGGTTGAGCCGATCCACAATGGGCTGGAACGCGGCTTCCACGGCGTTGCCCACCACCCAGGTGAGGGTGCGCGGCGGGTGGACGGCATCGGGTAAATAGTTGCTGGCGGACTGGTCAAACTGGTCGAGGAACTGGCGAATGGATCCTACGCCGTTGCCCAGTTGAGGATAGTCCTCGTAGTCGTCGGAACTGGGCACCTCTTGGTTGGCCAGCAGGTACCATTCATCGGCCAGCCAGGCAAAGCGGGTGCCAAACTGGGGTTGGAACTCCGCCTGGAGAGCCTCCACCTGGGCAATCACCGTGGCCGCCTGGTCGGCGGTAACGGGGGTCAGTTCGTCTTTGGCAGGACGGAAGCGGGTAAGCCCCACGGGCACCACTGCCACCGAGGTTACGGCGGGTACCTCGCCCTGGTGGAAGCGAGCCAGATCCCGCAGGGTGGTCTCTAGGTGTGCGCCATCGTTGATGCCGGGGCACACCACCACCTGGGCATGGATTTGCAGCCGCTGGGCTTGGAACCAGGCCAGTTGCTCTAGGATTTGCCCAGCCCGAGGGTTTTTGAGCAGACGGGATCGCACCTCCGGCTCGGTGGCATGAACCGACACGTAGAGGGGCGACAGGCGCAGTTGGGCGATGCGTGCCCACTCTTGGGGCAGCAGGTTGGTGAGGGTGAGGTAGCTGCCGTAGAGAAAACTAAGGCGGTAGTCGTCGTCTTTGAGGTAGAGGGTGTCGCGCTTGCCGGGGGGCTGCTGGTCGATAAAGCAGAAGGGGCAGGCGTTGTTGCACTGCATCAACCCATCAAACAGGGCGGTGTCAAATTCCAGCCCTAGGTCGGCATCAATGTCTTTTTCCAGTTCCACACGATGGGTTTTGCCCTCGCGATCTAGCACCTCTAGGGTCAGTTCCTCATCGGCACAGAGGAACTGATAGTCGATCAGGTCTCTGGGGTACTGATCGTTAATGGAAACAAGGGCATCACCGGGTTCAAACCCCACCTCCTCGGCGATGGAGCCGGGCAATACGCGGGAAATGCGGGCCGGACGAATTGCGGATGCAGCCATGGCGTAAGGAACCCCCATCAAACGGGACGACGCAAATCAGATCAGAGACCCTCTAGATGGTTGTAGGAGGACTGGAGGGGCGCAGTTCTCTAAAAAGAACCGCCTACTATTGAGTATGCCCGTCCTAGGCTTTAATCCCCCATTCCCAGCCCAAGACTCCTCACCGTTAGCTGGTTGCTCCAGTCCTGGGGAAGGGTACCTACAGGTTTCAAATTTGAGCTATGTCTAAGCGTAGCAAGGCTTTAGACGGTTGGCGACAGCCGTGGGTATCCCGTTAAACAACGCCAACCGGAGACGTGACGTTTAATTAAATGGCCATAGTGCTTTGAGAGAACGGCCCATGCTGGAGATGACCAACAACTCACCGCCGTACAGGAATTTTTCCCCTGATGCCGAGGATGGCCATGGCGGCGATGCCGTCGATTTACGGGCCTTCCAGCGCTTGATTGAGCAGGCAACCGCCGATGGCTATTTGGCCCGTTGGGATGCGGAGACGATTTTGGCGGCAATGGTCAAGGG
>CAZWNR010000505.1:0-3250 GCA_964635665.1 uncultured bacterium
GCCCGCCCGATTGCACAGTTCGGCGATCAGCACACGCAGTCCTTCGCGGGAACTGGGCAGCACCCGTTCTTCGAGTTCTTGCAAAACCGTGGGCAAAAAGAGATCGGCGGCGGCACTCACCCCACCCCCCAAAATAATCGCCTCCGGGGTGAGGACGTAGACCAGACTGGCCAAGCCTGCCCCCAGCCAACGTCCGTAGGTTTGCCAAAAGGTGATCGCTTCCACATCCCCGGCCTGGGCCTGTTGGTAGAGTTCGGCGGGGGAACGTCCGGTTTGGCGCTGGATGGCTTGGACAGAGCAGTATTGCTCCAGGGATCCTCGGTTGCCGCTGTTGCAGGGTGGCCCATCAGGGTTGAGGGTGATCAGTCCTAGTTCGGCGGCGGTGCCCTGACGCCCCACAAACAACTCCCCGTTCAAAACAACGGCACCCCCTACCCCTGTCCCTAGGGTTAGCAGAATTAGGTTTTGGACATTGCGCCCCACCCCTAGCCATGCCTCACCCAGTCCGGCACAGTTGGCATCGTTGGCTACAAGGGTAGGCCGTCCGGTTTTTTCCTCCAGCCAGTCGGCAATGGGCACATCGCGCCAGCCCGCTAGGTTGATGGCCACGCGGGCGACACGTCCAGCGGCATCGGCGGGGCCGGGGGTGCCTAGGCCAATGGCTCCGGCCTCGCGGTGAGGATCCAACTGGTCAATGGCAACGGCGATGGCGCTGACCACGGCGGCGGGGGTAGAGGGCTGGGGGGTGGGCACCGTTAGATCGGCCACACAGTCGCCATTGACCGTGAAGCGCCCTAACTTAATGGCGGATCCGCCTAAATCAATACCGATTACCTGTTGTACCGCTGCGCCCATGGTTGGGGACTCCTGTTTTGCCAATGCTTGGACTATTTACATGCTGATAGTCCACTATACTGGCCTCCTACGCCTAAATAGCCCCATCCCCAGAACCCTATCGTCCTGGCTTCAAGCCATGGTCAGCCCGATGCAATCAGCCGAATTAAAGCCGAATTCAAATAGTATGACCTCCCCGTTGACGCAGCCATGGCCACAACCGTAGATGAGGTATGACGCTCGCGCAATGGGTAAGTCAACCGTTGACCGAGCGGCGCTGCTGGGCGGCGGATTGCAAGGCGGCGCAGTATTGCCGATGCCCCCGTGGAAACACCACATTCAGGCGCAGGGGATCGGTGGTGTCGCGGGCGTCCCCTGGGCCTTCGACGACGACGGGCTGGCCGTTATGATGCTCTAATTTCAGGGCTTTGCGATTTTTCACCTGACCACCGCTGCTGTCCACATAGGTGACCAGATTGCCCCGATTGAAGCGCTGCCCTAGACCCTGAACGAGCTGCAAAAAGAGGCGATCACTGCCCCCCCGCTGGACCAAGGGTTGACCATCTTCTCCAATGCTCCAGCGGCTGGTCACCGTATCCCCCACCCCCACCAGGGTCGGCATTCGGGCGGGGTCGAAGTGGGCTTCAGCGAGAGCCAACACTTCCGGTAGGCTGTGGGGGGCTTGGCGGACACTGAAGTCTTCCCCTAGGGGAAACTCGCCCGTGTGCTTGGCATAGTAGCGGTTCAGCAGGGCCAACACCCCCGCCTCCTTGATCGCCCCCCGCAGCATAAACTGAAAATCCGTCGTGCCCGATTCCGCGCCTTTCCCTAACCACAAGACTTCTTTGCCATCGGCCCGCCGCCCGTGGTTGGGGGCATAGTGGACAAAAAAGGATTCCCCCAGCCCCTGCGCTGCCGCCTGATCCAATAACTCCGCCATCAAATTAGCCATGGCCCGCTGTAGATCAGCGTAGATCGATCCATCGGCATCCCCTGCCGCCTGAAGTTGGGCGTGGAGGGTGTTGAGGTTCACGGTCGGGGAAGCCACATTATCCAGCACCGATGCGTCGATGCCCTGCTGTACCGCCACTGCTGGCAGGAGGCCTGACCGTTTCTGAAAAAAGTTCATGAGCCGCTGGCGCATCTGTTCCGGCACCGCCGCCAAAAAGTTGAGTTCCGCCGCGCTCACCCCCGGATGGCTCACCTGGCCCGACTGAGTTTGCCACTGCACGCCCCCAGCCGCCAGTCCGGGTAAATAGCCCGCGTTGGCCTCCGCCTGATCCCGTCCACCCCAGGCTCGATCCACAATCCGGTTCACGCCCCTGGGGCCTGTATGTTCGCCGTTGGTCAGAACATAGAAGTGCCCATCAAAGGCTTGGGTCGCCCGCACATAGTCTAGGTCAATCTGCCGATCCAGCGGATCCGCCACCAGGCCCATGCAGACCCCATCTAAATCCTGAATAATCAACAGGTTGGACGTGGTAGCTAGGATCTCAACCCAGGCCCGATGATCGAGGGACAGGGTTTGCTGATAGAGGGGAAAGGCGGTTGCGAAGGAAGCCATAGCCAGGGAGAGGGACGCCTAAGGTTTGAGCGCCCCCCAGCCTGGGAGACGCTCTGGCCTAGGTTAGCAGCGCGGTTTATCCTGGCCATCTGACCTAGGGCAGAGCCTCGCGAAGTCTTGCCCTAGAGCCTAGGCTTTAGTGAACCGCTTCTACCTCCTTAGTGGTGGATTGGGGCAGAGTAGCCTCCACTTGAACGCCACGATAGGCCGCCGTATAGAGATCCTTGAGGTCTGAGATCAGCGGATAGCGGGGGTTGGCTCCGGTGCATTGGTCGTCGAAGGCTTGGTCGGCAAGGCCTTCCAGGTGGGCAAAGAAGGTGTGCTCGTCTTCGTTGATCACCTCACGAATGGAGGCAGGGATGTTAACCTTGCGCTTCAGGTCTTCGATGGCCGCAATCAGGAGTTCCACTTTTTCGTCCTCGGTGCTGCCGCCCAGGTGCAGGTGGTCGGCAATGCGGGCGTAGCGCCACTTGGCGTTGGGGTATTTGTACTGCGGGAAGATGGCCTGCTTAAAGGGCACATCGGTGGCGTTGTAGCGGATGACGTGGGTGATCATCAGCGCGTTGGCCAGCCCGTGGGGAACGTGGAAGGTGGCCCCCAACTGGTGCGCCATGGAGTGGCAAATGCCCAAAAAGGCGTTGGCGAAGGCCATCCCGGCCATGGTGGCGGCGTAGTGGACTTTTTCGCGGGCCTTGGGATCGTTGGCACCGTTTTCGTAGGCGCTGGGCAGGTACTTCATCAACAGCCGAATCGCCTCTAGGGCAAGGCCATTGGTGTATTCCGAAGCATAGACCGAGACGTAGGATTCCAGGGCATGGGTGAGGGCATCGACGCCGCCGTAGGCCGTCAGCC
>CAZWNR010000506.1:0-3237 GCA_964635665.1 uncultured bacterium
CAGCCGCATCGACTTGCGCTTTCCCGCCACGGTGTGGGACGTGGTGATGATGGGGCGGGTGAAGAAGACGGGCTGGCTGAATCGATTTTCCGCCACCAGCCGCCAGATCGCCAAGGATGCCCTAGATCGGGTGGGAATGCTGGACTTTAAAGATCGCCCCATTGGTGCCCTTTCGGGGGGGCAACAGCAGCGGGTGTTTTTGGCCCGTGCCCTAGCCCAGGAGGCAGATATTTTCTGCTTTGATGAGCCTTTTGTAGGGGTAGATCAAAAAACTGAGGCGGTGATTTTCCAGATTTTCCGTGAGTTAGCCGACGCTGGAAAAACAGTCCTGGTGGTGAACCATGACCTAGGGGAATCCATCACCAATTTTGATCAGTTAATTCTGCTGAACAAAGAACTGATCGCCGCTGGCCCCCGCGATTGGGTGCTCACCCGCGACAACATGACCCGTGCCTATGGTGGTCACATTGGTTTCTTTGGCCATGTGGCCTAGTGGGGCTATTGATATTGTGATGCCGCCTAGTTTGGCCCTCCTGAATTGGTTCTATGAACCCCTGCAATTTGCCTTCATGCAGCGCTCCTTGGCGGTGGCGATTATGGTGGGTATCATCTGCTCAGTAGTGGGCAGCTATTTAATGGTGCAGCGCCTTGCCCTGCTGGGGGACGCCATTAGCCATTCGGTGCTGCCCGGATTGGCCATTGCCTTTTGGCTGGGGGTGAATATCTTTGTGGGGGCGTTCATCGCTGGGGTGCTGAGCACCGTTTTGATTGCCTGGATTCACCGCCGATCTCCCATCAAAGAAGATGCCGCCATGGGGATTGTCTTCTCCGCCTTTTTTGCCCTCGGCATTACGTTAATTACCACCATTCAAAAAGACAACAAAATCGACCTCAATCACTTTCTATTCGGCAATATCCTCGGCGTTACCCCTGGAGATGTGCGGGATACGGCCATCATTGCCGCCCTGGTGTTGCTGGCGGTGGTGTTGCTCTACAAAGAATTGCTGTTTTACAGCTTTGACCCCCTCGGTGCCCAGGCCAGCGGCTTGCCCACGGGCTGGCTCAACACCGGGCTGATGGTGCTGATTGCCCTCACGGTGGTTGCCAGCATGAAGGTGGTGGGGGTGATCCTCGTACTGGCGCTGTTGATTACCCCCGGCGCAACGGCCTATCTGTTGGTGCCCCGTCTGCATCAGGTGATGGTGCTGGGGGCCAGTATTGGCATCGTTTCTAGCATCAGCGGCATGTACCTGAGCTACTACTTCAACCTGCCCTCTGGCCCAGCCATCGTACTGGTGGTGTCGGGGTTCTTTGCCCTGGCCTTTCTCCTGAGCCCTCGCCATGGCATGTTAACCCATCGGCCCCGCCGCCAAGGTCTGCCCCCAGCCATGGACAGCCTTCAACGAGGGGACGATGGTCTTGAACCTTAACCCCCTCGTCCTAAATCAGGCAGCTTAGATCCCTCGTTTTTTGGCTGAACAGCAGGTTTTCCCGATAGTCCACGGGGCAATCAATCACGGCGGGGACGTTGTCTTCTAGGGCGGTTTTTAGGGTCGGGATCAGGTCTTCCGTGGATTCTACCCGATAGCCCTTCAGGCCCATGCTTTCCGCCAATTTGACGAAATCGGGGTTGCTGAAGTGGATGAAGGCCGACTCGCCGTAGTAGTTCATCTGCTTCCACTCGATCAGCCCATAGCCGCCATCGTTGAAGATGATGGTGACAAAGGCGGTGCCGATGCGGAGGGCGGTTTCCAGTTCCTGGCAGTTCATCATGAAGCCGCCGTCCCCGGTCACAGCGACCACCTTGCGGTTGGGGTGCACCAGCTTGGCGGCCAGCCCCCCCGGAATGGCAATGCCCATGGCGGCGAACCCGTTGGAAATCAGGCAGGTGTTGGGCCGCAGGCAGTGGTAGTTGCGGGCCATCCACATTTTGTGGGCCCCCACATCAGAAATCACGATGTCGTCGGGGCCAAGCACCTGGCGCAGGTCGTAGATCAGCTTTTGGGGTTTCACCGGGAAGCCGTAGTCATCGGCGTACTGTTCGTAGTCGGCCCGAATTTCGTCGCGAATTTTGAGGGCGGCGGGTTCAGGATGATTCTGGCGCTTCACCCGCTGCAAAATTTCGTGGAGGGAGTCGGAAATGTCGCCAATCACCTCCACTTTGGGGATGTAGCTGCTGTCTACTTCGGCGTGGGTGAGGTTGATGTGGAGGATGGGCAGTTTGCCGTCGGGGTTCCAGCGCTTGGGGGAATATTCCACTAGGTCGTAGCCCACGGCAATGATCAAGTCCGCCGTTTCCATGGCGCAGGTGATAAAGTCCCGCTGCTGGAGGCCGAAGGTCCACAGGGCAAGGGGATGGGTGTAGGGAATCACACCCTTGCCCATAAAGGTGTTGGCCACGGGGATGTTGAGTTGAGTAGCAAATTCCGTCAGCGCTTCGCTAGAACGAGACCGGATTGCCCCATTGCCCACCAAAATCATCGGGTTGCTGGCCTGGGAAATGGCCACCGCCGCCTGCTGAATGCTTTGGAACGAGGCATAGGTTTTTTCCTGGCTGTCCTTACGCAGGGGCAAGCCTTGCACTTCCATCTCTGCGATGTTTTCCGGCAGGTCGATGTGGACGGCACCAGGCTTTTCGGTCTGGGCGATCTTAAAAGCCTTGCGGACAATTTCCGGCGTATTGCTGGGCCGCACAATCTGGGCGTTCCACTTCGTTACCGGGGCAAACATGGCCACCAAATCGAGGTACTGGTGAGACTCAATGTGCATCCGGTCGGTGCCCACCTGGCCCGTAATCGCCACCAAGGGAGCGCGATCTAGGTAGGCATCGGCTACCCCGGTCATCAAGTTCGTCGCCCCAGGCCCCAGGGTAGACAGACACACCCCCGCCTTGCCCGTCAGCCGCCCGTAGACGTCTGCCATAAACGCCGCCCCCTGCTCGTGGCGGGTGGTAATAAACTGAATCGACGACCGCCGCAGGGCTTGCAGAAGCTGCAAGTTCTCCTCGCCGGGTAGACCAAAAATGTACTCAACACCCTCATTTTCCAAACACTGAACCAACAATTCCGCAGTATTCATAGCCCCTCATGTTTTGTTTTCGGTCAATTGCGCCAATCCTTGAAGATCCCCCTAAATCCCCCTTAAAAAGGAGGACTTTGATTCCGATCCCCCCCTTCTCAAGGGGGGCTAGGGGGGATCAGCCTCCTTAATCCTCGGAATCCCTTGCCCTCGCCCTCC
>CAZWNR010000507.1:0-3237 GCA_964635665.1 uncultured bacterium
CTTATGGCCTCGCGGATGACCCCTGCCCCCACGGAGGCGGATTTGGCCCCTGGGCTACAGGTGTCGCGCCTGCCTCAGCCCCTAATGCTGAATGGACGCCCCCAGGTATTTCCCCTGCCCAAATTTAACGAGGTGTGGGAATGCGAGGTAGTGGTGGTGGGCGGTTCCCTAGGGGGAGTGGCGGCGGCGGGCCATGCCATGGCCACCGGAGCCCGAACCTGTCTGATTGAAGCTTCGCCTTGGCTGGGGGGGCAGATTAGCTCCCAGGGGGTATCGGCCCTTGATGAATCCCTGCGGATGCGGCAGCGCAACAACTTTTCACCAAGCTGGGTGCGGTTTCGGCAAATCATTAAAAACCAGGTGGTTAGTCTGCCCGCCTGGAGCCCCAGCGGTACTAGCCGCACCGTGGCCGATATTAACCGCTGTTGGGTGGGGGCGCTGTGTTTTCCGCCCCAGGCCGGAGCCCTGGCCTCGGAACAGTTTCTGAGGGAAACCGGATCGGCAGGCAATGGCCGCTGGGCTACGATGACGGCCTTTAAGGGGGCCGAGTTTGACGCCACGGGTCAGCGAATCACGGCGGTCTATGGGGTGCGACGGATTCCCAGGGATCCCAACGATGTGCCGAAGGGGCGACTGTCGGAGGAGCTGGCGGAGTGGTATAGCTGGTCGCCCACGGAGACCTACGACCGGGTACCGATCCGACTGCAAGCGCCCCCCGGTCGTCCCATGGTGGTGATTGATGCCACCGACACCGGAGAACTGGTGGCCTGGGCCAAGGTGCCCCATCGCTTGGGGTCGGAATCTAAGGCCACCACCGGGGAACCCAACGCCGCCGCCTTTGACAACCCAGACTGCACCCAGGCTTTTACCTACCCCTTTGGCATAGCGATTCTCAACGATGGCGGCGATAGTTTGGCGGCCCTATCTCGCCTGGAACCCACCTACGGCATTCATGAACACAAGTCCGTCTACGACCTAGAGGGCTTTCCCTTCTTCAGTGGCAAGAGCTTCTTCCAGTATCGTCGTATCGTCAGCCACAGCCGCAACAATCCCCACACGGGCACCCCCGCCCCTGGGGATATCTCCATGATCAACTGGAACCGGGGCAACGACTGGAACTGGATGGATCCGCCGGTGATCCTACAGGACGAAGAACTCGAAGCCTCTGGCCAATACCAAAACTGGATGGGGGGTCTCTCCCAGTCGGCCCTAAAGTTTGCCGAAGAACACGCCCTCATGTTTGCCCGCTGGTTGCTAGAAACCCAATCCACCCCTAGCCAGCCCCTCACCTACCTCTATGGCCCCGACAGTCCCATGGGCACTCGCTCTGGCCTCAGCATGGTGCCCTATTTTCGAGAGGGTCGCCGCATCCTGGGTCGTGCGGCCTACGGCCAAGAGGCGTTTATGATTCGCGAAAACGATATGCGGATTGGCTTCCCAGAACAGCGCAGCTTTAGCTCCACCGCCGTCGGCGTCAGCCACTACGCCATCGACATCCACGGCTGCCGCTATCGCAACTGGTTCCCCGCTGGCGATTCCAACAGCGCCCCCGCCCAGGAACCCAAGGTGAAACCCCTTCAGATCCCCCTCGAAAGCCTGATTCCCCAAGGGGTAGACAATCTGCTGATCGGCGGCAAAGCCCTCGCCGCCACCCACATTGCCAATGCCTCCACCCGCGTTCACTATGGCGAATGGCAGGCAGGGGCAGCGGCGGGGGTAACGGCGGGTTGGCTGCTGCTGCCCGACACCCCTACCCATCCGGCGGAGATCGTGCCCACGGGCCATATGCCCGCCCTGAAGGCGTTTATGGTGCAGCAGGGGCTCCGCACAACCTGGTGAGTCCGGGGTCGATATCGATACGTTCTGGGATGGGGGCGGCTGACGCCTGGCCGGCCTAGACTGGCCCACCCTGTTCTTGGGATACCCCTTCCATGGCCGACCGCGTCATCGGGCGAGAGGGTTCGGTGGCAATGCGAGGCAGGCGGTGTTTGAAGCCACAGAGAATTTCCCAGGAGATCGATTGGGTGAGGTTGGCCCAGTCGTCGGGGGTGATGCGGTGGGGGCCATCCTGGCCGAGAAGCGTCACCACGTCGCCCTCTTGCAGATTGGGAATGTGGGTGACATCCACCATCAGTTGATCCATGGTGATGGTGCCAATTTGGGGGGCAAGCTGGCCTTTGATGATCACCTGGATCCGATTGGAGAGGATGCGGGGCACCCCATCGGCATAGCCAATCCCCACCACCGCCATGCGAATGGGGCGTTTGGTGACGTAGGAATGGCCGTAGCTGACCCCGGTTCCGGTAGGTAGATCCTTCAGGTGGGTGATGCGGGCCTTGACCTGCATGACGGGTTTGAGATCGAGGATCGATTGCAGGTGAGGCGCAGGAGACAGCCCATAGAGGCCCAGCCCCACGCGCACCATATCGTAGTGCAGGGCATGGTCGGCCAAGGTGGCGGCGGTGTTGGCTAGGTGCAGCCGGGGGGGACGTAGGTTTTCGGCTGCCAACTGGGCGATGGCGGTTTCAAACCGCTGGTGCTGTTGGTTCATCAGGGTGGGGTCGGGGCTGTCAGCAGTGGCAAAGTGGGAATAGAGGCTGCTGATTTTGAGGTGGGGCAATTGGCGTACAAACCGGACAAATTCAACGGCCTCGGCGGCGGGAAACCCCAGCCGAGACATGCCCGTATCCAGCTTCAGGTGTACCTCAACGGGGCGAGAGGCGGCTAGCCGCGAGAGGGTGTCGGAAAACACGAGGGCTTGTTTGGGCATCACCAGGGTGGGTTGTAAGCGCCAGCGGGCCATAGCCTGCATTTCCTCCGGGCTGTTCACCGCCCCCATCACCAAAATCGGAGCCTGAAGGCCAGCGGTGCGTAGCTCAATGCCCTCTGGCACCGTGGCCACCCCCAGCCAACTGGCCCCTGCCTTGAGGGCGGCTTGGGCAATCATCACCGCCCCATGGCCGTAGGCGTCGGCCTTTACCACCGCCATTAACTGGGTCTGAGGCCCCAGGTGGTGTTTGAACTGTTGCACATTGTGGCGGAGCGCTTCCAGGTCAATGTCCACCCAGGCCCGACAGCAGCGCATTGGCCCCAAACTCGGTGTCTGTTCCCAACTCAGCATGGTTCATTCCTCCACAACCACGGGCATAACGACGGGGATCCCGGCGGTTAGCGACCCATCATAGCGCTAACGGTGACGGCTATCCTCCGCTGGGATCTCGATACCGGCCATTCAGC
>CAZWNR010000508.1:0-3236 GCA_964635665.1 uncultured bacterium
CGCCCCAGGACGATTGGAGGTCATTGTGGCCAGCAATGGCGAGCTTTACCGCGCCCCCCGCCTCCTAGCAACCACGGGCTACGACGACCTTGATGCCGCCGCCTTGGCCCTAGCGGATCAGCAAGACTTTAGCGCCTCGGCTAACCCTGCCTTCCCTAATCCTGCGATCTATTGGTTGCCCATCGAAGTTATCTATCAGGGGCCAGATTGCCCCGGTAGCCCGACTTCATCCTAGGGCGTGTTATCCAATCGCCTAAATTTTGGGCTCAATCCACCAGACGAATACGACCGGCCCGCACAAGATCAAACACTTGGTTAATTTGCTGACGTACATCGGGCGGCAACTGGGCACCCGTCAGCAAAATAGACGATAACTTAAGATGATCGCGACGCTTGAGCACCCCTTGACGCAGGGCTTCGGCGGCACACTGTTCAATATAGTGATCGCTATGTTGTGAAGAACGGCGGGAAGTAGATGACACCATGGCGGCTAAGCGATCCGAAAGAGTAGTAACGCTGTCTGTAGAGGAGTAGCCCTAATCGAAGCCAGGGGTAGATGTGTAATTTTGTATCGCTTGATACATATCCCTCTGCTCCTAGGGTGCCTGATTTTACATGTTGAAAAACCCTGGCAAACCTAAGAATCCTGTGAAATTTCATTAAAGCTCTACCAAGACTGCCTCTGCGAGGGTAGGACTACGGAAAATGTGACTGCTCATCTCCGGGGCATGGGCGGTGATAAAGCGGTGATAGCTATTTTTACGGAATTGACTGCTCCATCTCCGGGGGCATGGGCGGTGAACATTGCTTAGGGGTGAATCTAGGCGTGAATCGTTTCACGATGGGGGAGCGGGGTTGATCTCTCGGCAAGGCTCCACTACCGTCGTTGTGGAGTGTCTGGCAAGAAAAAGCCGATGAATGTGATGCCATCAACCAGGAAGTGGGCAGGATTAGCCGCTGTTGTCACTGTCGCGGGGGCTATGGCACCGACCGCCCTCGCAAACCAGCCCATGGGATCTCCGGCCCAAATTCTGCTCCCTGATCAACGTCTGTGTATCTACGTAGGGCCAGAACCCCGTCAGCGAGATCTGGGCGATCCCGTCACCTACACCTGCAACGATGGTCGAGGGCTACGGGGCGAAGTGCGCATCGACGGCACCACCATGACGGTGGATCGGGAAGGGCGCGAAAACTTTGATCGTGACGCCATCATCGAAAGTGAGGACATCCGGTTTTTAATTGCTGAAATCGTGCTGGCCGACGGCACCGTCTGTCGCCATGCTGGGGAAGGGGCCACCCTTGCCTTCGATGGCAAGCGCCTCAACTACACCTGTGGCCGTTCGGCAGGCCTAATTGGCGAGCTTGCCATGCAGGTGGGCGGCCTGTTTTCCATTGAAAAAGCCACTCTCCACGGCACCGAATTGGTTGCTAGCGAAGTCGTGTCCATCCGTCGCCTGGGGGCCGCTAGCCGCTAGGAGGTCAGGACGTTATCACTCAAATTCCCCAACTCTATTTTTGCGCCGCTACAATGGAAAGATTGAGAATTTCTGTGAACTAATGCCATGCCACTGCCTGTTGTTGCGGTTATCGGTCGCCCCAATGTGGGCAAATCTACCCTGGTGAACCGCCTGGCCGGGGGTAAGGATGCCATTGTCTACGACGAGCCGGGGGTGACGCGCGACCGCACCTACCAGCCTGCCTTCTGGCGCGACCGCGACTACATGGTGGTGGACACGGGTGGCCTGGTGTTCGACGACGACACGGAGTTTCTACCCTACATCCGCGAACAGGCGCAATTAGCCCTCACCGAAGCCACCGCTGCTATCTTTGTGGTCGATGGGCAAACCGGCCCCACCGAGTCGGATCGCGAGATTGCCACCTGGCTACGGCAGCAATCTGTCCCGGTGCTGCTGGCGGTGAACAAGTGTGAATCCCTAGACCATGGCTTGGTGCAGGCGGCGCAATTTTGGGAACTGGGCCTAGGCGAACCCTACCCCGTGTCGGGCATCCACGGCAGCGGCACCGGAGAACTGCTAGACGCCCTAGTGGAGTACCTGCCCGAAACTGTTGAGGAAGAAGCCACCGAAGAAATTAAGGTGGCCATCGTCGGACGGCCTAACGTGGGCAAATCTAGCTTGTTAAACGCCTTTGTGGGCGAGTCGCGCGCCATCGTTAGCCCCATTTCTGGCACCACCCGCGACGCCATTGACATGCAGGTGCAGCATGGTGATCAGCTCTACCGCATCATCGACACGGCAGGCATTCGCAAAAAGAAAAGCGTGGAATACGGCCCCGAATTCTTTGGCATCAATCGTTCCTTCAAGGCCATTCGTCGCGCCGATGTCGTGCTGTTGGTCATCGACGCGCTAGATGGCGTCACCGAACAAGACCAAAAACTGGCGGGCCGCATTGAAGAAGACGGTCGCGCCTGCGTCATCGTCGTCAACAAGTGGGATGCTGTTGAAAAAGACAGCTACACCATCTACGACTTCGACCACCAAATTGCCGCCCGCCTAAATTTCCTGGACTGGGCCAAACGCATCTACGTCAGCGCCAAAACCGGACAGCGGGTGCCCAAAATTCTGGAACTTGTCAACCAAGCCGTAGAGCAACATCGCCGCCGTGTCAGCACCTCCGTGGTCAACGAAGTGCTCGAAGATGCGGTACAGTGGCACACCCCACCCACCAGCCGCCAAGGTCGCCAGGGCCGCATTTACTACGGCACCCAGGTCACCGTGCGGCCCCCGTCCTTCACCCTATTTGTCAACGATCCCAAACTGCTGAAGGACAACTACCGCCGCTACGTAGAACGCCAATTCCGCGAAAACCTCGGCTTTGAGGGCACACCCATCCGCATTTTCTGGCGGGGCAAAGCCATGCGCGATCTGGAACGTAACAACCCTAACCGGGCGACTCGGGTTTAGAAGATATTTATGAATCGCGTTACAGCACACGTAGGGTGTGTTAGCCCCCTCTTCGGCCCATCGTCAACGGCTACTCCAGAAATGCTAACACGCTTACCTGGGGAGCCTCCTGATCCTCAGGTTGAGCCATAAACCGAGCCGACTGGGCTTCTAGATGCTGCAACTGCCCTAGGGCCAAACTACAGGGAAAGCCATATTTGGCCTGTACCCGTTGGCTCGCCGTTTGCAGAGCGGTGCGAGATCGAGCCAGAAAGTCCTCGATGGCGTAGCTTTCTCCAGTTGTTAAGTAGTCTTTGACCACTAGCGAGGGAG
>CAZWNR010000509.1:0-3197 GCA_964635665.1 uncultured bacterium
GGCCACCGTGGCGGTGCGCACGTTTTCATAGTCGGCCTCCGCCTGTTTTAGATCGGCCTCTAGCTGCTGTAATTCTTGCTCGGCCTTGGCTAGCCGATATTCCGTCTCAGTGATTTGGTTGGCGGTGTAGACAATGCTGCGCTCTAGGGTTTGTAGATTAGCCTCCGAGGTATTTTGGCGACCCTCCAATTCGTTTTGCTGTTGCTGAAGCTGCTGCCGCTGTTGCTCTAGGGTTTTTCGCTGTTGCTCTAGATCCTGTACCGACTGGGCTATCAAGACGGGTGGATGGTCCGTTGGCCCCTGAGCCATGCTTTGGGCTAGCCCTCCCAGCCCTAGCCAAAGGACGGCACAGGCCAACCCCAACCCCAACCAGCGCAGGGCGGAGGGGAGCCCTGGTTGACGCTTACCTCGTTTGGTCATTCTAGGTTTCACCGCTGCTGTCCCACTCCAAACCATAGGGTGACTAGGGCCACAAGACCAAAGCCAAAGATGGCGGCCCCAGCCAGTCGATTTAACCAGATCAGCCGCGATGGGGTGAGGTAAGGTCTAAAAAACGTAACGCCCCAACTGAGGCATACCCACCACAGAGCCGACCCCAAAAACACCCCCAGCACCAGCGCCAGCGCCCCACCCTGCCCTGGGCCAGCGGCCACTAGCCCCATCCCCGCAAAAATGGCAAAAAACGACAAAATGGTAGCAGGGTTGGTGAGGGTGAGGAGGAAGGTAGACCCGTAGGCCCCCAGCAATCCTCGTCCGGTGAGGGGGGCAGCCTCGGTGGCGGGGGTGGATCGGGCCGTGGCCCAACCCAAATAACAGAGAAACAGCCCCCCAAAAAGCTGGAGCACCTGCGCCTGATTGATTAGCCGATCCGACACCGCCGTTAGCCCAAATCCGGCAATGGCCCCATAGAGACCATCCGCCGTGGCTGCCCCCAGCCCCGTGGCCAGACCAATCCAGCGCCCCTGGGCGAGGGAACGACGAATGCACAGCAGCCCGATTGGCCCCACGGGCGCGGCAATCGCTAACCCAATTCCCATCCCCTTCAGCACCGTCATCCATCCGGTCATTCTGCCCCCTAATTCCCTTCCGTCCTGTCTTTTCCCTGGGTTATTGTTAGCCTTCGCCTATGCATATTTTGCTTATCCATGGTTTGGCCCGCACCTCGTTCTCCCTGGCGTTCCTAGAACGACGCCTGCGCCGCGCCGGACACCACACCGAAACCTTTAGCTATGTCGCCTTTGCCGAAGACTTTGATGCCATTGCCCAGCGATTAAACCACACCCTGCAAGCCCTGGCCCACCGTGGCCCCTATGGTGTGGTGGGTCATTCCCTCGGTGGCGTACTCACCCGTGCCGCCCTAGGTCTGGGCCAAGTGGCCGAACTACCCCACCATGTGGTGATGCTGGGCACCCCCAACCAGCCCCCTCGGTTGGCCCCCCTGGCCTGGAACCTGTTGCCCTTTCAGTGGATCACGGGGCAATGTGGGCGCAACCTCACCTGTGGACAGTTCTACGCTAGTTTGCCAGCGCTAACCTGCCCCTACACCATCGTGGCGGGTACGGGTGGCCCCACTGGCCCCCTCAGCCCCTTTGGCGAAGACATCAACGACGGCATCGTCGCCCTTTCAGAAACCTACATGACCCCCCACGACACCATCGTGCAGGTGCCCGCTTGGCACACGTTTATGATGAACCATCCCCAGGTGCAGGAGGTTGTCCTAAATGCCCTAGCTGACCGATGACAGTATGATGCGGCTTAATTGCAGCCCTGGTGGATCATTCAAAACCTGAAGAAGCCTGCTGAAAAATCTTTCAGGGTTCTTGTGTATGTGATTTTGAGCGTATTCGATCACGGCATGATCCTTTTGCCCTCCAGCTTTTTCTACATCATGCCAATACATCTCTAGCTCGCCAGGATCACAAAAATCATAGGTAAAAATATCCAAATCTTCATGAATTCCAGTAATTTCAAACTCTGCGGCCTTCCAATCCTCGGCCATTTCCTCTAAATATCCATCAGGATGCAAGCCTTGAGCATCCACATAAATAGCTTGACTCTTTTTATGGCTATAAAAACTTGTCATGCAGTGTATACATACCTAATCGAAATCTTTGTCATGGGTTCGAGTGCCTATCGCTGTGGCTAATTGCAGATCGCAATGAGGATAGATATTCTGTATTTCTTGGCAAACTGCATAGGCAAAATTAAAACATTGTCCATTTAGGAAGTCTGGTTTTTCTTGCATAGCTGATTCAAAAGGAATGATCTTGATTTACGGTATGGGAAAAAACGAAATAGAAGTAAAGCGGTCAGCGACCTCTCTATGGCTCAGATATCCAACTCTAGGGAGCATTGCAGCGGTGGAGGAAGCGCCTAACGAACCCAGCAAACCGCCGCACCCCTGCTTGGCAATCTGCCACAATGGAGAGCAATGCCACCGCCCGACCCAGGAGAGCCAACCATGACCGCCGACACCGCCGTCACTCGGCACCACCAACAGATCCTCACCCTACGCAGCCAGGGCAAAGCGCTCCTGCGGTTTACGTCCCAGGTGCAGGAGGTGGTGCGGGCATCGGGGGTGATGACGGGGCTGTGTACGGTGTTTTTGCGCCACACCTCCGCTAGCTTGATCATTCAAGAAAACGCCGACCCCGACGTGCTGGCGGATTTGGAAACCTTTCTCTCGCGGCTGGTGCCGGAGGGCAACCACTATCGCCACAGTACCGAAGGCCCCGACGACATGCCCGCCCACATTCGCACGGTACTGACCCACACCTCGGAGACCATCCCCATTGTGCAGGGGCGGCTGGCCCTAGGCACCTGGCAGGGGCTTTACCTGTGGGAGCATCGGGCGCGGGGTTCGGCCCGTGAGGTGGTGGTGCATGTAACGGGCTACTAGACTCAGTAGATCACAAACTTGCTCTATTGCCCTGATTTGGCCCTCACCCTAAATCCCTCTCCCCAAGGGAGAGGGACTTTGAACGTTTCTAGCTCCCCTCTCCTCGTGGGAGAGGGGCTGGGGGTGTAGCTTGCTTCCCGTCAGGGTGGGCTGCCAAGGGATCTGACTGCTGAGCTTACCCCGAACTGATGCTAGATAACGTTAGGACTGAGAAACCGTCAATCCTCTGGGCTGTCGGCCCCTTCATTCGATTCTTGATCCAACACCTGTTGATACTCCTCAAGCTGCGCCAGGGCCA
>CAZWNR010000510.1:0-3189 GCA_964635665.1 uncultured bacterium
GCTGTCGGTGTTTCGGCTGACGGAACCGGAGGCCGCCCCCCGCAACGTGGTGATTGAGCAAAACTGGCTGGGTCTCACCGCCGAGGGCGAGTTTCCAGAACGGCCCTCCGCCTTTGGGGTGGTGGTGTTTAACGGCGTGGATACGGTGATCCGCCATAACCGCATGGAGTACCACGACGGCAGCGCTATCATTACGGGCTTTCGGGCCGAGGGGTTGCAGATCCACGAAAACGCCATTGTGGGCAATGGCCTAGCCGGGATGCCCGATGCTATTCGCCTGGAAGGGCTGATTGCCGCCAGCGAAATTACGAGTAACCTGATCTGCGCCAACGACGGCAGCGGTGTCTATTTATTTAGGCCCGACGGTTCGACCCAGATTCGCGACAACCAAATTCAGTACAACGGTCGGCGGTTCGAGCGTTCCGCCGTGTACTTGATGGGCAGCGATCACCAGGTCACCGACAACGCCATTGGTTTTCAGCCGGGGCCAGGGATTACCGTTGCCGCCTACCCCAGCAGCCAGCGCAATGTGCTGCGGGGCAATCGGTTCACCTATCTCAATGGCCTCAGCATTGACCTCAATGCCCAGGGCAATACGGGGGTGCACGACTTTCAAACGGGGGATGGCCCCAACCCGCCCCGCAATTCCCCCCATCGCCGGGCGGAAACAGGCAACGGTGCCATCAATGCGCCGGAATTTGACGGCTATGGATTTCCCGTCAGCGGCAATTCGGTCACGGTTACGGGCACCGCTGACCCCAATACCGAGGTGGATCTCTACCAGGTGCTAGAGCCGGAATGGCCCTACGGCCCCCTAACTGCCTTTGCAGGTACCGTCTCTACGGACGCGGCAGGGAACTTTACCGCCACCCTCGCCCTGCCGCCAGGAAGCCGCATCAGCGCCATTGCCACGGATCCCACCTACGGCACTTCCGAACCAGCGGCCATTGCTACCCTGCAAGCCGCCGATGGCTCAGCCCCCGACCTTCCCCCTCCCACCCCCGATCTGCCGGATTGTTCGTCGCCGTCGCCCCTGCCGCCCCCCGTGGCCGAGGAAGCTCCGCCGGAACCCGTGGTGCTTGAGATTGTCCGCAACATCCACTTTGCCCTAGATCGCTCGGACATCAGCCCAGAGAGCGCGGCCATTCTGGACAGCATTGCCGCCGTGCTGTTGGAACATCCCTTCCTCACCGTGGAACTCCATGGCCACACTGACCCACGGGCTAGCGCCGCCTACAACCTGGCCCTCAGCGAACGCCGCGCCCTAGCCGCCCGAGATTACCTCCTGCGCCGAGGAGTTGCCCCAGAACGGATGCAGATTGTGCCCTTTGGCCTCACCCAGCGGCGCAGCCAGGAAAGTTCGCGCTTGGCCTACGCCCGAGATCGACGGGTGGAATTTGTCTTCAACGACCTGCGAGGGCTAGAGATTATCTTCATCAACCAAGAGGACGATCTTCAGCTTGAGTAGACTCTCGCCCTAGGCGTGGTCGATCTTCACGAAGGTCTGACCACGCCATTGCCGACTGATTTGCCTGTCCTAGGGATGTAGCCTTCACCCAGAGCCCGTTTATGTTTGACCCTTCCCAACCCCCGATGCCCTTTTTTGCTCAAGCACTCTGGCCCTTGGCTAAACGGCTGACTAGTGCCTTGGTCGCTGCACTGTTTGTCGTCACCAGCCTGGTCGGATGGACTGCCCCTGCGCAGGCCCAGGCGACCACGGTTTTTCAACCTATTACTCAGTTCAATATTGCTTTGGAGCCGCCTGTCAATCCAAACAACGGGCAACTGACTCCCTATGCCAACCCTTGCGATGCTGCGACGCTCCCCGGTTGTGTACCAGGAAACAACGTTGACCTTGTTTTTGGGACAGGAAGTAACCGAGCCTTACAATCCTTTGTCTCCGGAGGACAGACCATTACCCGAGCTACCGGACTCAATGAGGGAGTTGTAATTCGCCGCAACGGCCCTATCGAGGGATCAGCACCGGGTGTCACCGAACGTGAAGTCTTGTTTTACGAGAGTACACGCACCGACTTCGCGGCAGCACCACCCGAAATTGACCTAGCCTCAGATGAAGCGTCTGATTTGCCAGGTACTCTGCTGAGTAACGTTATTAACCGAGGGATTGATAACGTCTTCCACAATAGTGTTGTTGGAACTCAGGAAACTCGAAATAATATCGAACGACTTGACTATATTTTGCGCGATGGGGTAGTGGTTCCTCCTGAGTTTCAGGGGCAGGAAGGTTTTATTGTTTTGGAACGTGTAGGTGCAACAACAGATGCCTTTGGGATTGCCGCCATTACTAGTTTGGATGCCAATGGTGATCCGGCTAGCTATGGCCCTTTGCGACTGATAACAGCAACAACTCAAGGGGACTGGGGTGTCGGGGCACCAACTCCGGGCCAGGGGCCGATTGAAACAGTGGTCTTCCGCCGAAATAATCTAGCCGACACGCTCCAACCGTCCCACCGAGTTCCCCAGCAGCCCATTGGTGGTCTTTTCTTCCCCCTTAATCGGTTGTTGCCAGCCCCCCAAAGCAATGGACGTATCTTCGGCTTCTCACTAGTAGCGGCGGATGTTAACCCAGGCGCTGACCTTACCCAGTTCCAAAACTTCCCAACCAACACAGACAGGAACACCAATGGTGGACTGGACATCGTATCCGGGGGCTTTGGTTACTTCCGGGTGCCCCGTCCGCCCGTGCCGGGTAATTTGTTCTTGAATAAGCGCATTACCCAACTGACGGCGGCGGGTACGGTGATTCCCTTCCCTGGCACCGAAACCTCTACCAATGCCAATGAAGTGGGTTTTCCGGCCTTGGTATCCGCAGGGCTAGGCCAAGGGACGATCTCCGTGACGACGCCGGAACTGCGGCCCAGCGATACGGTAGACTATGCCCTCTACTTCAACAACACGGGCGAAACGGCGGTGACCAACGTTCAACTTTGTGACCAAATTCCCCCCGGCACTAGTTTCAGCCCCGATACCTTTGGGGCTGGCTTTGGGGTACAGGCGATTCCGCCTAGCAACTCCCAGAATCCACCCGTTAACTACCCGACCGTGAACTACACGGGGGCCAGCGACGGCGACCCCGCCACCTTCCTGCCGCCCGGAACGCCCCTACCCGCCCTTTGCGGGGCCGACCGAGGCAATGGAGCCTTGGTGGTGAACGTGGGTACCGTGGGG
>CAZWNR010000511.1:0-3182 GCA_964635665.1 uncultured bacterium
AGCATCAGCAAGCAACCATGGCGCTCAAGCCAGCGCACCCAGGGCATCCGCAGAGATCGTCGAGAGGGGAAAAGACCGTGCTTCATGGTTAATCTACGCTGGAGATTCTTTCAATCATATCGGGTGTTATGTGAAATTCATTTGAGATTAGATTGAAATTCATATCTAGTCTTGTTTCGGTTCCATGGCCCTAGCCCCCTTAGTTAGGAGAAGCAGAATCCAGATCCGTTGAACCCTCCTTCCCACCCAGCCGGGAACCCAAGTTGGAAGCCCAGTCCTCCAAGGGATTCCCGCTGTTCTGGGAAAGACAGTGCATTATTCAAGGAGATCCCTGTTGTTCCCGGAAGGACCATTCATACCCTTGACGCGGTACAAACCCCGAGGACGGCCAGAAGGCCTGGATTGCCTAGGTTAACGACCTCAGCTCTCCATAGTGTGAAGTTTCCTGACCTTTCGGGGGACAATGGAACCGTCTCTACCGAGTAACCTCCTATGACCCGGCGCAGCGGCCAGCCCCTGATTTCTGATCCGATTACGCTGCTCATAGAAAGCAGTTTTCTGTTTCATCCCATGGGGCGGGATGAGTTGGGTACCTACCTCACCGCCGACCAGCTGGTGATGGAAAAGCTGTACTCCAATCGGCCCATCTACACCGCCTTTCGGCCCAACACTTGGCTCGATGCGCTCTATGTGGTGGTGGATGGTGGCCCGGTGATTATGCGCAGCACACCCCTCGACCGGATTATGGCCATCACCTACCCCTTTGGTTGCTTCGGGGCGCGGAGTTTACCGGTAGGCTTTGGGGCCGTGGGCCATGCCTTCCCCAGTTTGGTAGAAGCCTACAAAACCACCGATGTGATCAAGGTGCCCGTGGCCGTGGTGCAGAGCCTCTACGACCAAAATCCTGACTTTCGGGAACGCTACAACCACCTGTTTGAACTTAGGGAAAAGTTTCAGTACCATTTGCTCAATTGCAGCACCTACCCGCCCCAAGCCGTGGCAGCCCTGCTGCGGGCATTGATCTACCAAGAGCGTAGCTTCGGTAGCCAACCCAAGGGCACCAAAAACGAATACCTGTTTGATCTGCCCATCGACCTGATTGCGCGGGCCTGCCAATTGAACCACCGCACCGTGGAACAGGTCCTCAAGGGGATGACGCGAGCGGGCTACCTAAAGGCCCACAAAGCCACCGATCACCACACCGCCGACCTGGTACAAATCGTTGATCCCGAAGGACTTAAAGAAGTCTATGGGGCCACCCGCGATAAGGTAGCCTGGTGGCCACTGAAGTAAGGGAGATTGCGGGGAACTCCGTAGAACCCTAGTCTCCTAGGCCCCTAATTACTGGCAATCGCTGCGCTAATTACATATCAGAAAGGCTAAATACAAGCCTACTCTTACCTTGATCCCCGATTGGTTTCAGCACCTTAACACCCTAGAGATGGCTTGTATACGCGAATGTAAGCATCTTTGAAGAGAACATAAAGAAAACCTAAAAATGAGCCTTCAACTTTCATCGAGATTCTCGATGAAAAGGCTTACTAGATGGCGGATTGAAGCCCACGATCCCCCAAAAAGCAAGGGAGGAAAATACGGGGAGTTTCTCACATTTAGGATACAGCGATGGAAATGATGGGGTGTCAGGTTTTGTGCTGTAGCCGTTGCCGCCACTACACACCAGAGGGGCGACGCGGGGGCCATTGTGGTCAGCTAGGGGTACCCGTGCAGGGGCGATGGAATGCCTGTTCGCTGTCGATGCCTGTGTTTGCCACCGCCATGCCCGACATCAATCCCCTGGAACTGTTGCCCCAACCCATCGAAATTCATCTGCCCGATCCCGTTTTGGTGCCCGAAGAGGCCCCCACCTATGTCGAGCCCCCCGTCGCCCCCGTTCGTCGCTTGGCGGCTTAGGGCGTCGGTAAAGGGAACCCTCCTAACGAACACCCCGGTTTCTGTCTAGCCACTGCGACTTGATGTCCGAGAGACCGGGGGGTTGAACGTATACGCCCTATTCTGGGCCATCCCCTGGGGGGCGGTAGGAATTGGAACTGCGGGGATCACGCCAGGCATTGCCCACCCCTCGCAAAATGCCTTTGCCAATCAGGCCAATGCCGCGCCCAATCACATCGGTGAGCACGTAGACAATACCGCTGCCCACGAAGGCAATGGCGGAACGAAAGCGGGGGGCCACGGCATCGCGGGCTTCGATGGTAAGGGTGACGAGGCGTTGCAGCCCCGACAGGCTATCGAGTTCATCCCGGCGAGGGGCGTAGATAGTTTGGGTTTGAATGCCGCGCTCGGTAAACTGCCACAGGCGATATTGGCTTTCAAAGATGGCCTTGGGGTCGTTAAGTAGGCCATCCCAGCGGTAGCGCCAGGAGAGATCGTTACGAAAGCGCTCAATGTCGCGGCTCGACATGAGGCGGCGTTGGTAGAGGGTTTTCTTCAGCAGTTCCACATCCGCGAAACAATTCAGCAGCGGTTGAATAACGCCATTGGCCACCTGAAGCAGCAGATGCTCTAGCAAACGCTGGCTGTGGCTGAGGGCCTGGGGGGTGGTGGCAGGGTAGGGAATGCCGTCGATAATTAGGGCATCTTGAAACACCAGATGGCCCAAAAGCTCTGGCACCAGGGGAATACGACTGAGGATAGACCGCTGCACCACCTCGGCTTCGGCCATCAGGGTGGGCACTACGGGCTGCTCTAGGTCAGTGACTTGGAGAGTGTAGTAGCGGCCAAAGAAATCGGTGAGGGTGGTGGCCCACACATCCCGCAGCAATAGGGAGCTTTGCTCCACCAGTTGCCCCGGCGGCAGGTTGGCTTGGCCCATGGCCTCCACGGCATCTTCAAACTTGCGGAGGGTGAGGTAGAGCAGCTCGCGCTTTTTGTCCTCCCGCAGAATGTCGGTTTCCTGGGGAATTTGGCTGGTATTGTCTAAACAGCCCTGAAAGGTGCGAAAAACCTGCTCAAACACCAGGGTCGGCAGATTGCCCCGAACCAGGTCGCCGGGGCTAGCCGCTTCGGCAACCAGGGCACCGGATCGGCGGGGTGGTGGACTGTTACGCGCCGCCTGGGAGGGGCTGAAACGGTCGGCGGGCGACCCTTCGACAGCGCCATAGAACGCTCCGGCGGACCGACCCGCGTTAGGCTGGGGCGACGGAATCCCCTCCTGTCGTTCTCCA
>CAZWNR010000512.1:0-3181 GCA_964635665.1 uncultured bacterium
GGGGGGGAAGGGTGACAGGGTGACGGGTGGGTGGCGGTCATGGGCTGAGTGGTTGATTGTTGGTGAGTGGTTGATTGGGGGCGCTGCTTTTATTGTGGCGTGGGGGTTTGGGCAAAATCAAGGTTCTAGATCCCAGGGTTCTAGGTTGAGATTTGCCACAGCGCTGGGTGGATCGGTGGAAGAACCCAGGGATCTGGGCGGCTTAGTGAAAATAGGAGGCTCCGTTGACGTCAAAGGTGGCTCCGGTGGCATGGGGGGCGAGGCCAGCGGCGAGGAAGGCGACTAGGTTGGCGATATCTTGGGGGTCGGCGGGGGCACCCATGGGAATGTCTCGGGTGACGTAGTCGGCTCCCCGTTCGGCCATCACTTGCTCGATGCGGTCGGTACGGACGAAGCCGGGGGCAATGGCGTAGGCCAACACGCCATCTTTGGCAAAGCCCCTGGCCAGGGTGCGGGTGAGGCTGATGATGCCCCCCTTGGAGGCGGCGTAGGCGGTGAACTCTGGGCCATCGCCCCGAAAGGCCGCGCGACTGGCGAGATTCACCAACGTGCCGCCGCCCTGGGTTTGGAAGTGGAGGACGGCTTCACGACACAAATCTGCCACGGCGATTAGGTTGACCTGAAGGGTTTGCTGCCAAGCATGAGTCCAAATATCCCAATCTCCCTCGATGGGAGTGGCGGGCATGGTGGCGGCATTGTTGACCACCGTAGTGATTGACCCACGCCACGCTAAGGCTTGTGCCCACAAATCTCTAGCGGTGCCGGGTTGGGATAAATCTGCTTGAACCACATACACTCGGTCAGAGGCCATACCGTCGGCACCGAGATCAGCGGCGATAGCCTCGGCTTCGGCTTGGCCTTGGCCATAGTGAAGCACCACCGAGGCCCCAGCCTGGTGGAGGGCTGCTACGATGGTAGCCCCAATACCGCGAGATCCGCCTGTTACCAAAATTGTCTGGTTCTCTAAATCAATCATCAGACTACGCCCCATTGGTTCCTACAATGGAAGGATTAACTATTGGTTATACAACTCTGGAGGAATATATGGTAGGCCGTCCAATCATTCTCGGCATTGTAGGCGATAGCGCCGCCGGTAAAACTACCCTTACGCGAGGTATCGCCCAAATTCTAGGCGAAGACCAAGTCACCACTATCTGCACGGACGACTATCACCGCTACGACCGCAAACAACGCAAGGAAATGGGCATCTCCGCCCTCCACCCCGACTGCAACTACATCGACATCATCCAACAGCATCTTGGCCTGCTGCGGACTGGGCAACCCATCCTTAAGCCCATCTACAACCACAGCACCGGGGAGTTTGACGCGCCAGAATACATCCAGCCCCGTCGCTTTGTAATTGTGGAAGGCTTGTTGGGCTACTCCACCCGCGCCTGCCGTGATGCCTACGATGTGAAGGTCTACCTAGCCCCCCCGGAAGACCTACGCGCCAACTGGAAGATCAAGCGCGACACCCGCAAGCGTGGCTACACCCCCGAAGAAGTGATCGAGCAGATCAAAGCCCGTGAGGAGGACTCCGAAGCCTATATCCGGCCCCAGCGGCAATGGGCTGATGTGGTGGTGTCCTTCTATCCCCCCAGTAACGAGCAAAGCACCGATGAACTGATGCTTAACGTGCGCCTGGTGATGCGGCCTACCATTCCCCACCCCGACTTTAGCCACCTGCTAGAAACCAAGCACGGCGGCACCCTCAGCGATGCCGTGCGTCTAGAACTCGACCGCGACATGGGTAAACCCGTGGACGTACTCGAAATCGATTGCCACGCCACCGAACAGCCCGTACAGGAACTCGAACGCACCCTGTGCAGCGAAATTCCCTACCTGGGCCGTTTTTGCAGCATCGAAGGCAATACCGACATTGGCACTGTGATCGGCACCACCGGAGAAACCCTGCAAAGCTATCCCCTGGCGCTAACTCAGCTATTGATCACCTACCACATGCTGAAGGCGGCCAATATCTACGATTAGGGAGTCGGAAGTCGGGAGTCGGGAATCCTACCCAGACCCAATCGCGTAACCTCGAATCCTAATCCCCAACTCGCAGGGGTGAGGTCTCTTCGCCCCTGCGAGTTAGGGTAAAGCTACTAAACCGTGGAATCGACGGGCGCGAGATGCCTTAGTCGAGACAGTTTCTGCTGGCTAGCCTCAATCATTAGCTAGCATAGAACCACCCTACCGATGGCCCGTCCCATGACGACCTCTCCTCACCCCTCGGTTCAATTGCCTCAATCGCCCCCCCCAACGGTGACCCCGCCCCTAGAAAGCGGGGATCGCCTGACTCGCCCAGAATTTGAACGCCGCTATGCCGTCGCCCCCGTCACCAAGGCTGAACTGATTGAAGGAGTTGCCTACGTGGCCTCGCCCCTGCGATTTCAACAACACGCCGAACCCCACAGTTGTCTGAGCACCTGGTTGGGCACCTATGTGGCCTACACCCCCGGCACCTGTTCTGGCATCGAACCCACTGTTCGTCTAGATCTCGACAATGAACCCCAACCCGATATTGTGCTGCTGGTGAATGAATCCGCCGGAGGTCAAACCCGTGTGGACGAAGACGGCTATTTGGTGGGGGCCCCAGAACTTGTGATTGAGATTGCCGCTAGCAGTGCCGCCATTGACCTAGGGGCCAAAAAACAAGCCTACCGTCGCAACGGGGTGGCGGAATACTTGGTGTGGCAAGTGTTTGATCAAAAAATCGACTGGTACCACCTCACCGAGGGCGATTATCAACCCCTGCCCGTGGATGGCGAGGGTGTGATTCGCAGCCAGCGGTTTCCAGGACTATGGCTCGCGACAACAGCGATCCTCTCCGGAAACATGGCCCAGGTGCTAACGGTCCTACAGATGGGTTTGCAATCCCCAGAACATCAGGCCTTTGCGGCTCAGATCTCCGACTTACCATAGGGTGCATTCGCGGTTTCTATGGCCTTGGCAAAAACGGGCTTAACCCTTAGCTGCCATGCATCCCAGCCCGTGGTGCAATCCCCAGATCCTTGGCCACCCTAGGAGCAAGTCCCTAACCGCCATGGCCCCAGAACGCAATGCCCCCAGGCCATGGGGTAAATTCCCTACCCCCATGGGCGGCGGGAAGGGGAACCTGGCTTGGTATTCTAGGAACGGCCCGATTTTTGCATTCCCTGCGGCTTGGGCCTTGTTTTTC
>CAZWNR010000513.1:0-3177 GCA_964635665.1 uncultured bacterium
TGTAGGGCCTCGCGCAGTCGTTCGAGTTCGTAGCGGCTGAGCAGTTTTGCCCCGGTTTGGGGGTCATAAAACCGGAGAGCCTGGGCCGCTGGGGCCAGACCGAGTTCGGGGTAGGAGGGATGCAACTGCAAGTCTAGGCCCAGTACCGTGCTATGGATAGCGGGAACTCCCGTGGATGAGGAAGACAGGGGAAGAGGCTGATAGCGGCCCTCCACCAGCCGCGCCCCTTGCAGTTGGGGTTTGAGATAGTCGGCGGTGGGGTCGTACTGAAAGTATTCCTCAATGCCTAGGCTGGCGTAGAGGCGGGGTTTTTCCTCCTGATCCTGGCGTTTGGTGCTGCGGGAGGTAATTTCTAGAACAAAATTAGGCAGTTTGTTGCCCTCTTGCCAAGCTTTGTAGCTGCGGCGTTTGCGGTTGCTCGCGCCAAAAATCACAAACACATCCGGCGAAATAGAGGCCTTGGGGTTGCCCTCTTCGTAATACACAAACAGGTTGCCGGAAACATAAACATTGGGACGCCCCTTGAAATACAGTTGCAGCACCTCAACGCAGTACAGCAAGTAATCACGGGTAGCGTCGCTTTCGGTCATGGGTTGTCCATCGGAATCTGGATAGACGATGGGCGCAGCGGTGAGTCCGGTGGTGTCGGCCATGGGACGGCATCCTTAGCAGGGCGGCGTGGCTTCTATTATGCCATTGCTATCCCTGTGACAATCGGCCCCAAAGCCGCTAGAATGCCCATTAATACAGGCGTTCTGTAGGATCATGGGGTATGCCAGTGAGTCCGGCCCACATCAAAGCCCTGCTTGACCAAAAGCGAGAGGCCTTTAGTTCCTTTAACAAGGCCAAGTTTGAACTGCTCACCGCCTATCACCAGGCCTGGGCGGAATTTGCCGCCTTACCCCTGGCCCAGCAGCAGGAGCGTCTCGGGGGTTCCTCACCAGCGGGGGCATTGCCGCTAGAGGCTTCCACCGCAGCGGAGAAGGGGGTGATTCCGTTCTTTTTTGCGGAGTCATCCCCGGCCACAGAGCGGTGGTCGAACCGGGAATCGAGCGCCCAGTGGGTGCAGACGGTACTGTCGGACATCACGACCTTTGCGGTGGATGGCTCGCAGATTGCGCCGGGGAAGGATTTGTCGATTCCCATTGCGCTAATTCAGATCGGCTGGTTTGAGAACCCCCACAGCAAAACCCGCCCCTACCAAAAGGATGTGCGGGTAGACCTGCTGACACCAAAGGATCTGGGGCCAAATCCGGCCCAGCCCGTAGAGCGACGGGTGAATATTCGCCGCTTTCAAATGGAAACCGAGCGCCTGGTGGAGTACATCGACGTCTGCAAGGATCCAGATCGCACCCTAGTGTTTTTTGATGGGGCCTTAGTCGTTACCTTTGCCGAAGCCTTTGATCCCGACAGCCAAAAGGCTTACGTGCAGGCCATGCTAGACCTGCTGCGGACCAGCGAGCGGCGGCGGGTGCCCCTGGTGGGCTATGTGGATACCTCCTACGCCCACGACCTCACCACCATGCTGCACCACGCCTGCGGCCTAGAGGCCACCGAGGGTATCCACGACGCCCAGCTTTTGGCCCGGTTGATGGACTGGGGGGATCGCACTCCTCTGTTTCGCTGCGACCGGGGCGGCATCCTCGACCAGTACGAAGAACAGCGCAACCAAATCGCTTTCACTTACCTCAAAACCACGCGGGACGGCTACCCCGTGCGCCTAGAAATGCCCCTCTGGATGTGGGAAAGCGGTCAGATTACCCGCTACCTAAACTGGGTGCGCGGCGAGGTGATTATCGGCGGTGGCTATCCTTACAGCATCGAAACCGCCGACCAAACCGCCGTTCTGCAAGGGCCAGATAAGCATATTTTCTTTCGCGTGCTGCAAGACTGGGCCGACAAGGAAGACATTAACCTGCGCCTCTCCCGCAAAATGGTGAGCAAACAGCGGCGACGGTGATGTCTGAACATCCAGAATCTGTTAACACCATCCCCATGGGGGGGATGTTAGCCTGTTAGCAAATCTCCTAACAAAGCAAAGAGCATGGTTGCGACTCCCGATATCATCCAAAGTGCAGAAACCCTAGTGGCGGCGTCCGGCGAGAACCGGGTGGCGGTACTGCTAATGGGCTATGGCGAAGTGGAAAGCTACGACGACTTTGCCAACTACAACGAGCAGGCTCTCAACCTCCTGACGGCAAAGTTCGCCCCGGTGCCCACCTGGGTCTATCCACCCCTAGCCAAGCTATTGGCCGCCTTTGACCTGCACGAGTGGAGCCACCAGCACGGCAACTTCATTTCGCCCCACAACGCCATTTTTGAAGCTCAGCGAGCAGGCATCGAAACCCATCTCAATGCCCGCTGGGGGGATCGAGTGAAGGTATTCAAGGCCTTCAACTTCTGCAAACCCTTCCTGCCGGAGCAGGTACTTGAGCAGGTGAAGCAAGAGGGCTACGACAAGCTGCTGATCTATCCTCTGCTGGTGGTGGATTCTATCTTTACGAGCGGTATTGCCGTAGAGCAGGTGAACGCTGCCCTGGCCAAGCTATCGGACGGTAGCGAGCACTGGGTGAAGGGAATGCGCTATATTCCCTCGTTTTTTGACGAAGCCGCCTACATCGACCTGCTGGCCCGCATCGTTGAAGAGAAAATTCGCAAGGACTTGGCCGTCGCTCACCTGCCCTCCCAAACGGGCATTGTTCTGATGAACCACGGCTGCCCCCACGAGGCCAAGGGCTTCACCTCCGGCATCGACGAAAGCCAGAAGCTCTACGACCGGGTGCGGGATAGGCTGATCCAAAAATACCCGCTGATTTCCGTGGGCTGGCTCAACCACGATACCCCCCTGATCAAATGGACGCAGCCCAACGCCGATCTCGCCGCCCGCAACCTGATTGACCTGGGGGCCACCGCCCTCGTGTTTATGCCCATCGGCTTTGCCACCGAAAACCACGAAACCCTGCTGGATGTGGAGCACATCATCAGCGGTCTGCGTCGCCGTCGTCCGGATGTGACCTATGTGCAAATGCCCTGCGTGAATGATCACCCGGAATTTTTGGCCATGGCCGCCACCTGGGCCGATAAACCCATCGCCGACCTGCTGGAGGCCGAAGCCCTAGCGGTCAATCCTAGCCTTGCCGCCGTGCAAGCCGCCGCTGTTCAAGGCCATCACCACGG
>CAZWNR010000514.1:0-3171 GCA_964635665.1 uncultured bacterium
GGCGCACAGCAGTGCGCCCCAACCCTAGCCCAATCCCCCCGTACGGGCGCACAGCAGTGCGCCCCAACCCTAGCCCAATCCCCCCGTACGGGCGCACAGCGGTGCGCTCCAACCCTAGCCCAATCCCCGGAGCCCTGTGATGGATATCAACCCTGGAAAATTCAACCGCCGTCACTTTTTATTGGGAGGAGTCGCCGCTGGCAGTGCCGCCACCTTTGGCACCGAATCTATCCGCCGCCAGCGGGCCGCCGAGCGACAGGCCATGATTGATGCCTACGCGGCCCAGTTCTATAATCCCGATGACATCATCCAGGCGGCGATGACGGGCGATACCCGTATGGTGGAGGAGTTTCAGGCCATCCAGGCTTCGGCGGCGTTTCCGGCTCCTCCCATTCCCTACAGCCGAGAAATGTCGAAGCGATTGATCCTGCTGAGCCGTTTGGCCACCCAGCAGTACATCACTGGCCGCAACGATCCCACCTACGACGGCAACCTTCAACAGTTGTTGGATTATGACAAAAGCTTGGATAAGTATCGCCTTGTCGCCAACTTTCGGGGCCAGGAACGCCAGGTCAACGACACCGTGGAAATCCAGGTACCCCAGGCGGTAATTGACGACCCCACCCTGATCAACAACCCCACCGCCCTAGAGGACAGTCTCTCCCAAACCGAAGACGCCATCCGCACGGGCGTCACCACCGCCGTCAGCATTGGCCGCCGCATCGAGGTATTCTTTGGCTTTCTGCTGGAATCCGACGAAGACAGCATTCTGGTGTTTCGCGGCACCCAGCGCACCGCCGAGTGGATTGGCAACGTCTACGCTGTGCAGCAAGACTACATCGACCCCAACACCCAGCAGTCCATTGGGCGCATCCACACCGGATTCCGTCGCATTGCCGATGGCATTATTAACCCCCTGGCGGTGGATGCGGTGCGGCAAATTAACCCCAACAAACCCTGTTACGTGTCGGGTCACAGTCTTGGGGCAGCCCTCGCCACCATCTTGGCCCTAGATATTGCCCTTGCCGTGCCCAAACTTCAGCCCCAGCTTCAGGTCTATGTCTACGCCACGCCGAGGGTGGGCAATCCCGAATTTTCCCGCAGCTACGCCAAAATCCTGCCCAACAGCTTCCGCATCACCAACCTAGCCGACCCCATCCCCACCATGCCTCCCACCAAGCTACGGGCAGAATTTGTCCATATTGGGGAAGAATGGGCCTTTCTCAGCCAGGGCGGCGATATTTTGCCCAACCACATTGTGGATACCTACCGCCGCGCCATCAACGCCGAGGTAGAAACGAATCAAACCAGAGCCTTTCCCCTATCCGGCTCGGCCTAGGCGATCTATCCCCAATCCGAGGGACACGCCGGTTCTTAGCCCGACCCACCGTAGGGGCAAAGACTTACCGTTTCCCTCACCGCCTTCGTTCCCCTCATTCGAGAAAGATCGCTATAAGGTATAGAAATGATCTGCGCTAATTCGGTCGCTCGGTGGGTGCTCCGGTGGCCAAATCTGCGATCATGGTTGAGATTCGTCCTTCACCTGTAATCTGCGGCTGTGACAGACCCTAAAAGCTACAAAGAAACCGTTCTGCTGCCCCAAACCCGCTTTGACATGCGGGCCAACGCCACCCAGCGCGAGCCTGAGATTCAAGCCTTTTGGGCCGAGAACCAAATCTACGAAACCCTGTCTACCAGCAACCCTGGCGAGGTGTTTGTGCTGCACGATGGGCCGCCCTACGCCAACGGCGACCTGCACATTGGCCACGCCCTGAATAAGATTCTGAAGGACACCATTAATAAGTACCAACTGCTGAAGGGTCGCAAGGTGCGCTACGTCCCCGGCTGGGACTGCCACGGCCTGCCCATCGAGCTGAAGGTGCTGCAAGCGATGGACGACGAGGCGCGGGCCAAGCTCACCCCGATTAAACTGCGCTACAAGGCGCGGGATTTTGCCCTCAAGACCATCGATCGTCAGCGGGAGGGCTTTAAGCGCTACGGCGTGTGGGGTAACTGGGATCAGCCCTACATGACCCTCACCCCCGAATACGAAGCGGCGCAAATCGAAGTGTTTGGTCAGATGTACCTGAAGGGCTACATCTACCGAGGTCTCAAGTCCGTCCACTGGAGCCCCAGTTCCCAAACGGCCCTAGCCGAGGCGGAGTTGGAGTATCCCGAAGGCCACACCTCGCCCAGTATCTATGCCGCCTTCCCGATGGTGAGCGCCTCCTCCGATGCCAGGGCGGCCCTGGAACCCTACCTGAGCCAATTGGGCGTAGCCATCTGGACGACCACCCCCTGGACGATTCCCGCCAACCTGGGCGTGGCGGTGAATGCTGACCTCACCTATGCCGTGGTGGAAGTGGCCTCTGGGGAGCCGTTCCAATACCTGATCATCGCCAAAGACCTGGTGGAGCGCATGACCCAGGTGTTGGGGTCTGAGCTGGTCGTGAAGTCAGAAATCAAGGGGGCGGCGCTGGAGCATTCCACCTACCGCCATCCCCTGTTCGACCGGGAAAGCCCCATCCTGATCGGCGGCGACTATGTAACCACGGAATCCGGTACAGGCCTCGTCCACACCGCCCCTGGCCATGGGGATGAGGACTTTAAGGTTGGTCAGCGCTACGGGTTGCCGATCCTCTGTCCCGTGGACGAAAAGGGTGACATGACTGAAGAGGCTGGCCCCTTTGCCGGGTTGAACGTGCTGAAGGATGCCAACCCAGCGGTGATCAAAGCCCTGGAGGAAGCGGGTTCTCTGCTGAAGCACGAACCCTACGTCCACAAATATCCCTACGACTGGCGCACCAAAAAGCCCACCATCTACCGCGCCACCGAGCAGTGGTTTGCCTCGGTCGAGGGCTTCCGGGATCAGGCGCTAAAGGCGATCCAGGAAGTGACCTGGATTCCCGCCACCGGGGAAAACCGGATCACCGCCATGGTGGCCGACCGTTCCGACTGGTGCATTTCGCGCCAGCGCACCTGGGGCATGCCCATCCCTGTGTTCTACGACGAGGAAACCGGGGAACCCCTAATCAACGCCGACACCCTGGTCCACATCAAAGCCATCTTTGCCGAAAAAGGCTCCGATGCCTGGTGGGAACTTCCTGAAGCCGACCTGCTGCCCGAACCCTACCGCAGCAACGGACGCACCTACCGCAAGGGCACCGACAC
>CAZWNR010000515.1:0-3168 GCA_964635665.1 uncultured bacterium
GTTTCCTGAATGATTTTTTGGAACTCTGCTAATCGATCCATTGCAGGATGACCTCAGCCACACCTATAACTCACCAGGCATTGCAAGCACCTATCCATCATAAAGGAAGCCACCCCGTTGCCTGTGGACGTTGACAGCAGACTCGGCTGCGAGGGCACCCTAGACCTCTACGCCCAAGGTTGCCCCCATCCTACGCCAGCCCTGGCCAAACCTAGGGAATCAGGTCTTGGCATTTATTGGCCTGCCGTGGGATAATGAAAGACTGTGTCTTAACTTTCCATCCGCACTACTCTAGGTGAACTGTCATGGCTAAAGGCGTCCGCCTCGTCATTACCCTTGAGTGCACTGAATGCCGGACTAACCCGGACAAGCGCTCTAACGGTGTATCTCGCTACACCACCCAAAAGAACCGTCGCAACACGACGGGCCGCATTGAACTGAAGAAGTTCTGCACCCACTGCAACAAGCACACCGTCCACAAAGAAATCAAGTAAGCAACTCCCATGGCCTATTTTCGTCGTCGAGTATCTCCAATCAAGCCCGAAGAAAAAATTGACTACAAAGACGTAGACTTGCTCCGCAAGTTTGTCACCGAGCGCGGCAAAATTCTGCCCCGCCGGATTACTGGCTTGACCGCTCAGCAGCAGCGGGATCTCACCGTCGCCATCAAACGTGCCCGCATTCTGGCCCTACTCCCCTATGTGAATGGGGAAGGCTAGGCTAGGGTAGAAGATGGCGAGTGTAGGGTAAGGCTTTGGTGGACAAGGGAACATTAGTCGAATTCAAACACCAGGGTCAGCCCCGACTGGGGGTCGTTGATCGGCCTGAGGGCAAGAAAAACTGGGTGGTCATCGACGAGCGTGGCCAATCCTATACCCTGCACCCTAGAGAGATAGCCTACGAAGTGGTCGGCGAGAGGTATACTCCCGCCGACATTTTTGTTTTTTTAAACGAGGCCGAGGGCTATATTGATCCCTCCAGCCTGGAGGTAGCCTGGGAATTTCTGACGGAATCGGAGGAGTCCGCCGATCCGGTATCCCTGGCGGCGCTGCTGTTTTCCGACCAAAGCCCGCCCCTGTGCTACGCCGCCCATCGGCTGCTGAGCGAAGACAAGATCTACTTCAAGCAAAAGGGCGACCGCTACGAACCCCGCCCTGCGGCCCAGGTCGAAGAAATCAAGCACCAGATGGAGCGGGAAACCCAGCGCCAGCAGGAGTGGGAGACCTTTATGGCTAAGGCGCGTCAGGGGTTGGCCGGAGAATCTGTCGCCTGGGATAAGACGGATCGGCCCCGCATCGAGATTCTGGAGCGCTTTGCACTGCTGGGGGAAGAATCCAGCCAGCGCAACCAGGCCGTGGAATTGCTGAATGCGATGGGCTGTGCCCCAACAGCGGCGGGTGCATTTGATACGCTAGTGGCATGGGGATTGTGGCAGCCCCACGAAAACCTGGCCCTCCGACGCAGCCAGATACCCAGCCAATTCTCCGAGGATCTCCTAACTATGGTGCAGCAGCGGCTCCAGTCTCCGCCGCCCGATCTCGACGATCCCCAGCGCCTAGACCTGACCCACCTCAAGGTCTACACCGTTGACGATGCCAGCACCCAAGAAATTGACGATGGCCTCAGCCTCGAAACCCTAGCGGACGGCAGCCACCGCCTTTGGGTTCACATCGCCGACCCCACCCGCTGGCTGCTGCCGGGGGATGAGTTGGATCTCGAAGCCCGCCGCCGCTGCACCACGGTCTACCTGCCCACGGGCATCATTCCCATGTTCCCCGCCGAACTGGCCACCGGGCCGATGAGTTTGATCCAGGGGCGAATTTGCTGCTCCCTCAGCTTTGGCATCACCCTAGGCGAAGTCGGGGATGTGCAGGACTACACCATCTGCACCAGCCTGATCAAGCCCACCTACCGCCTCACCTACGAGGACGTGGATGAACTGCTGGAACTGGGCATCACCGCCGAGCCGGAACTGCACGACCTGGCGCGATGGGCGCAGGTGCGGGGGCAGTGGCGGGTGACCCAGGGGGCGATCACCATCAACATGCCCGAATCCAACATTAAGGTGATTGAAGCCGAAGACGACATTGTGATTGAGGTGCTGGAGGATTCCCCGGCCCGTCAGATGGTGGCCGAGATGATGATCCTAGCCGGAGAAGTAGCCGCCCGCTACGGCCAAACCCACGAATTGGCGATTCCCTTCCGCAGCCAACCCCAGCCGGAACTGCCCTCCGATGAAGAACTGATCCAGCTACCGACGGGCTGGGTGCGCGATTCCGCCATTCGCCGCTGCATGACCCGCAGCGAGGTGGGCATTACCCCCAGCCGTCACGCCACCCTGGGGTTAGACAGCTATAGCCAAGTCACCTCCCCGATTCGCCGCTATCTGGATTTGCTGGTGCATTTTCAGCTCAAGGCCCACCTGCGGGGCGATCCGCCGCCCTTTTCCTCCCACCAGGTGACGGAACTCGCCCAGGGAGCCAGCACCGCCGCCTACGAGGCTACCCTGGTGGAACGCCAAACCAAGCGCTACTGGGCCTTAGAATACCTACGCCGCCACCAAAACAAGGTTTGGGACGTGATGCTGCTGCGCTGGCTGCGGGAAGACGATGGCCTGGGGCTGATTATGGTGGAAGACCTAGGACTAGAACTGGCCATGCGCTTCAACCGGGATGTGGCCCTAGGGGAACAGTTCCAGGTGCGGGTTAGCCACGCCAACCCTCGCCAAGACATCATCCGCTTCGAGGAAGTGGCAACCGAGGAAGAAGACTCTACCCTTGCTCCATCGACCTAGGTCGCACCTATCCGCCATGACCTCTCCCATGCTTCATCTTGCCAACTCCACCGTGACTCAATACACGGGCGATCAGATTCAGGGTGTTCCAGTGGTGAGCCACTTGGTAGTGGCCGATTTGGCCCCTGGGCAAACCAATCGCCTGTATTTTCAAGGCGTACAGATGGGGACGGGGCAGTCTTGGTATGTGCCCGTGATGGTGGCCAAGGGTGTCCGTCCTGGCCCCTGCGTGGGCCTTGTGGCGGGGGTACACGGCGACGAACTGAGTTCGTTTCAGGCGGTGCAGCAGATCATGGCGGCCCTGCATCCTGCGGAAATGGCGGGTTCGGTGCTGGCGGTGAGAGGGGTCTCTCGCCCAGCGGTGGACTACACCC
>CAZWNR010000516.1:0-1290 GCA_964635665.1 uncultured bacterium
CCCAGAACGCCCCACCACCCGCCAGCGCTGGCCAGAACCCCGGGCGGTAACGGGGCCAAGGGTGACGGCCTCCAGGGGCATCGCCCGATCCATGCCGCGCCGGGGTGGGGTGCCGGGGCGGGCGGGTATCGAGGAACGCGGAGCATCGAGGCTGGGGCTAGGTGGGCTAGGTTGGATGTTGGGCCGGAGGGAGTCTGGCAGGGCCAGATTCTCAGGCCACCAGGGGGATTGGTAGCGCAGGCTGTGGTTGCGGTCGAAAATCACCAGGGCGACGGCCTCCGGTTCCGCCACACCGAGGGTTTGGGCGAGGGCCACCTCTAGATTGGCGAGGGGGTCGCCGTTGCGGGGCCGTCCCAGGGGTTGCAAACCGCTGCTCAACTGGGCATCCAATCGGTCGAGCTTGGCCTGGTAGATGAGCCAGCCCGACAGCAGGGCAAACCCCACCAGCACGCCCCCCGCCAGGGCCGAAGACAGCAGGGCCAGCCGCCAGCGCAGGGAAGGCCGCGTCATGGGTTGGCCTCCGGGGGCCGAAACCGATAGCCCACGCCGCGCACACTTTCGATCCAGTGGGCCGCTTCGACGGGATCTAGCTTTTTGCGGAGGCGTTGGATGGCTACATCCACCACGTTGGTGCTGGGGTTGAAGTCGTAGCCCCAGACATGCTCCAAAATCTGGGTGCGGGTGAAGACCCGTCCGGGCGACCGCATCAGGTATTCCAACAGGTTGAATTCCTTACCCGTCAGATCGACCTGCTGATCGCCACTGCTCACTGTGCGGGTAATGCGATCAAGCCGCAGCGGCCCCTGGACGAGGATATTTTGCCGTTCTCCCTGGGTGCGGCGCACCACGGCATGGATGCGGGCCACCAGTTCCTCTACGTAGAAGGGTTTGGCCAGGTAGTCATCGGCTCCCAGGTTCAGCCCGGTCAGCCGATCATCCAGGGCATTGCGGGCGGTGAGGAGAATAATCGGCACCGTTTGCCCACCCTGGCGCAGATCCTTCAAAATCGCCAGCCCATCCTTACCGGGCACCATAATATCCAGCAGCACCACGTCATACTCTCGCTCTGTGGCCCAGGTATAGCCCTCGTTGCCATTGGCGCAGTGATCGACCACAAAGCCCTGCTCCCGCAGCCCCTGCACCACAAAGCTGGCAATTTTGGTCTCATCTTCCACCAGCAGCACATTCATCGTGGCTCACCTGTTTCCCCTGAATGACCAGACCCCATAAACCGAGGGATTTTAAGCTTAGCCTCCGCCGATCACAACCTCCGCCGATCACAACTTCCCC
>CAZWNR010000516.1:1390-3165 GCA_964635665.1 uncultured bacterium
GGGATTTTAAGCTTAGCCTCCGCCGATCACAACCTCCGCCGATCACAACTTCCCCGCAGCCCTCAGGGCCGATAGAACGCTAGGCCCGAAACACCACCGAGAGGTTATTGGCAGGCATGGCGACGGTTTCAAGGAGGTTCAGTCCAGCGGCTTCAGCCACCGCCACGACCGCCTCTAGATCCCGCACACCCCAGGCCGGATTTTGGGCCTGAAGGCTTTGATCAAACGCCGCATTGCTAGGGGCGGTATGGTGGCCACCCTGTTTATACGGGCCATAGAGATAGAGAATGCCATCCTTGGGCAGCAGTCGCCCAGCCCCGGCCATGAGCCCCAGGCAGGCCTCCCAGGGGGCAATGTGGATCATATTGATATTCACCATGGCGGTGATGGGATGATCGGTCAAATTTACCCCCAGGCTCGCTTGGGAATCGTCCACAGGCCAAAGGGGGGCACTGGCATCTAGAGCCAGGGGCGGGTGTAGGTTGACGGTGGGAGCAGCGGCCTGCCAAGCGAGGATACTCTGGCGGGATAGGGCATCAGGATCCGAAGGTAGCCATTGGCGCGGGGCCAACTGAGGGGCAAAAAACACCGCATGTTCCCCGGTGCCGCTGGAAATCTCCAGCACCGTTCCTGTGGGCGGCAAGACCCGCTCTAGCACCGCCAAAATCGGTTCTCGGTTGCGCTGGGTGGCTGGCGCATGGCGGCGGGCATCGGACGCATCATCGATGGGGTTGGCGTAGGACACAGGGGAAATGTCGTTAGGGAACAGAGAAGGTTGCAGAGTGGCGAGGACGGGTCAGATGATTAGGCTAGCCAAAGACTGAAGTCCTTGACTTAAAGCCTAAATCCTCTGAAGAGGATTGGCAGGAGGTGTGCAGGTCTCGGTGAAGTTTCCGACTTCCCTGATCCTTGGCCTAACCCAAATCGAGGTTAAAAAACCTGATTCCATGGGTGGATTTCGTACTCCGTCCAAATGCCATTTTGCCAGTAGGGGTCAGATTCAATCAGGGCGCGAACGGTTGCCTCATCCTCGGCTTCGTAGATGCCAAACACCTTGGTATTGTCGGTGGTGGGGCCGAGGGCCAGCAAAATGCCCTGATCCTTCTGGGCCTGAAGCCCCTGCAAATGGGCTTCGCGGTAGGGGGTGCGCTTTTCTAGGGCGTTCTTGCAATAGCTGCCCCACAGTACATATTTGGACATTGGTGTGCGCTTCAACGGGTGTACAGTTCAACGAAATAGGCTGATCCTACCAGGCCATGGGGTAGCTAGGGCCAGTCTGGGTATCGAGCAAAAGCGCCAACGGTTCTTGGTAGACTGATAACGCTGCAAAAGTACGGTTGAGGGCGTCCTCCATACCCTAGCCAACCCAGCAGTACGGCGATCTACGGTTTATTTTCGGTTTATTCTCTCGATTATCCTATGGCGACATTTTTGCTGGAAGTGGGCACCGAAGAATTGCCCGCCAGTTTTGTAAGCGATGCCCTGGCTCAGTGGCAACAGCGGGTAGTGGCGGATCTGGAAGAACAGGCCCTTGCCCCAGAACTGGTGCGGTTTTACGGCACACCTCGGCGGTTGGCCATGGTGCTAAAGGGGTTGCCCGACTGCCAGCCCGACCGCACAGAGGAAGTCAAAGGCCCCCCGGCCCAGGCGGCGTTTAAGGATGGCCAGCCCACGAAAGCGGCTGAGGGCTTTGCCCGTTCCCGTGGGGTAGACCTGGCTGCCCTGGAAGTGCGCGAGACCGATAAGGGAGCCTTTGTGTTTGTCACCCAGGCCAT
>CAZWNR010000517.1:0-3139 GCA_964635665.1 uncultured bacterium
GGGGCGTCCTACCCAGCCCGATGGCAGCGGATCGTCGGTAAGTAGCCTAATGCGAGGATCCTGACGTTGATAGGCGGCCACCACATCCTGGGTGCCATCGGTGGAACGGCTATCGACGATGAGCACCTCACGCAGCTCGTAACCCTGGCGGGTCAGCCCCTCCAGGCAGGGGGTAATGCGATGGGCTTCGTTGAGGGTGGGCACTACAACTGAGACAGTGCCCAACTCCTTGAGGGTGGCCGCCTGAGGAGCCAAGGGCGGTCTACGCAAGGGGCCAGCGATCAGCCGTGAGAGCAAGACCATGACCATGGGGAGTTGAAACGCCAGCAGCAGTAGGGCCAGGCCGCTCAACCAAGGAAAGGAGGACAGTACATCAGACAACGGACAAAACTCCCGCAGGGCTTAAAGGGTTGAGGAACCTAGGGCTTAGGCACCTTACTTGAGGGCCGCATTGGCAGGAGGAGTGATAGCCGTGTTCAGGGCCGCATCACCATCGATATCGGTATCTCCCTGGTTGGCGGTGCGCCAGCACAGAATGGCCGGAATAAGCCCGGTGATCATCCCCATGGCAATGGGCACATAGAACCCAGCGGCGAGACTCATTACCGTGGCAAAGGCGAAATTGCCCATGTAGACAATCAGCGGAATCGTGACCGATTTGGGTGGCTCTGTCACCAGGCCAAAGGCGCGCCACAGGCCCAGACCCACGGACATAAAGACGATGCCCGTTCCCAGCCAGCCCGCAAAGTTTTGGTAGGGCATGCCAAAGAAGGCACCGGGCTCATGCCAATACCAGAAGGGTAGGGCCGTTTGGCTCATGGCTGGGTCAAGCACAAAATCCCAGGAGGTGAGCAGTACAGAGCCTAGGAAAATGGCTCCCAGGGAACGCAGCCAGCCGTAGCTGGATTCGGCCTGGGGGGCTTGGGATCCGGTGGCCTTCAACCCGCTGCGGGCTAAGAGGTAGGAGGATAGACCCAGATAAAACCAGGACAGCGGAATCGTGAAGGGTACCAGGCCACCAATCTTGTAGCCTAGGCCGTTGAGGTAGCTGTAGTGACCAAAGGGGAAGCCTGTGCTAGTTCCCAACAGTTCGCTAGAAAGCGAGACGCCAATCGCCGCCGCTGCAAAGACCAAAACGGCCTTCAATCCCAGTGTTCGATAGCCGTAGAGCGCCACCGCCACCGTCCCCAACAGAATATAGCCGACGCCACCCCCCGCCATGCTCCAGCGGAACATGGTTTGTCCAGCGGGCAGGTAGTCGAGGATGCCGGGGTGAGGCACCACCCAGAGCAATCCGGCCAGCCCAAAGGCCATGGCCACCAAATGTCCGTACAGGCAATAGCGTTCAATCGTCAAAAGGCGTCTCATGGTGAATCTCAGATACCGCTTGCAAAATGGGGAAATGGGCCGTGGAGCGATTGACTAATACCAACCAATGATGAAATCGTGCCTCAAATTATAAGTTTTGTAAACGTCTGGCCTTGAAAAAAACGATGTCTGAGTCGAGATTGTCCGATGCCCTCACCCTACCCTATCCCTGACGCCTCACCGCAGTGGAGCGATGTGGAAAACTGGAAAAACGGCTAAGATAAGCTCATAACCGGTTCCCTAGGTTCTTGGCTATGGCCCGCATGACGACAACTGGCCCAATGCTTACGGTGCGGCCATTGCAGTACCGTGATCTTGACGATCTTATGCAGTGGCAGCCCGAAGACATGGATGCGGGAGATGACAGCCTATCCTCGGCCTCGGTGGTGTCTTGGCTCGATCACCAGCGCCGATGGTACGCCCCCCTCAAGCTCTTGAGCTGGATGCCAAGTCCAGTGGCTCAATCCTCGCTTACCTTCGTGGCGGAACGCCAGGGATGCCTGGTGGGCTTTATTCAGGTGGCTCCCTTCAACCGCACCCGCAGCACTTGGCAGGTGGAGCGGGTGGTGGTCAACCGCGCTGTGGCCGCTAAGCTCATGATTACGGGTTACATGGACGTGGGGTCGCGCCTGCTGCGCCACTGCTTTGAGGCGGTGTGGGAAGCCCGCACCTGGATGTTGGAGGTGAACGTCAATCACAAAACCGCCCTGTCTCTGTACCGCTTCAACGGGTTTCAGCCCTTGGCCCAAACCACCTATTGGTCGTTGCTGCCGGAGGCCATTGCGACGTTGGCTCAGCGGGAGCCAGACTTGCCTAATTTGCTACCCGTCAGCAACGCCGATGCCCAACTGCTGTACCAGCTCAATACCGCCTCGATGCCGCCCCTAGTGCGTCAGGTTTTTGATCACCAAATCCAGGACTTCAAAAGTGGGGTGATGGGCACCGCCAACGCCACCGTGGATCGGCTGGTGAACAACCTAGAAACCGTTAGCGCCTACGTTTTTGAGCAGCAGCGCAAGGCCGCCATTGGCCAGTTTCAGCTCACCATTTCCCGCGATGGCCGCCAACCCCACACCGCCGAACTCACCGTTCACCCGGCCTACACCTGGCTCTATCCAGAACTGATGGTGCAGATGGCGAAGATTTTGCAGCCCTTCCCGGCTCAGCCCCTGCACCTCACCTCGCGGGACTATCAGCCGGAGCGGGAGGAATGTCTGGCCCAAATGCAGGCGATCCCGGAATCCCACACCCTGCTGATGTCCCGTTCGGTATGGCATAAGGTGCGAGAAAGCAAACCTATCTCCCTCGAAGGGCTGCAATTATCCGACGTGCTGACGGGGCTGCAACCAGCGGCTAAGCCGATTCCTGGCCGCATGACTTGGGCAGCGGATTTACCTCCCAAACCTTCGCCAGCCCCCGACAGTCCTGATCCCTCGGCCCTACGGTCGCAGCCCCCAGAGACCCCCGATCTTTAGGTTAGAGAGGGACTTCGGTTTGACTCAGGAAATTTCGGCGTTGGGCCTCGATATTGGCCGCAAGCGCATCGGTGTGGCGGGTTGTGATCGCTTGGGATTGATGGCCTCGGGCTTGTTAACCATCTACCGCCAGTCCTTTGCCCAGGTGGTGGCGGAACTGGCGGAACTGGTGGCCGAGCGGCGGGTGGAGGTGCTGGTGATTGGCCTGCCCTTTACGGTAGCGGGGGAGGAGGGATCCCAGGCTAAACAGGTGCGGCGCATGGCCACGGGCCTCTCCAAAGCCCTAGATCTCCCCG